>CANDMD010000007.1 GCA_947385725.1 uncultured Lachnospiraceae bacterium
TTTCTGCGACGGCTCGATGGGCGTTCCGATGAGCCTTATGCACGGCAAGGTTCGCCAGAGGGGCTCACCTCGCCGAAGTCTCCTCTCCATATCTCACTCATGCCGCAGAAAGTACCCCCTGTCTCCCCTGCGCCTGTATCCTGTAAATTGAAATAAATACCGAGATCTCTTAAGATACACCAAGCAGGCACTTCTTGTGTTGCATGATCGCGGTAATGATTCAGAATTTGTATCAGAAAACTGTAGTTTTCTTTAGCACCTGGTTTATACGATATTTGCCAGAAGGATTTATCACTTGTTTTACGTTTATATAGGTACAGTCACTTGGTACAGTATCCTTATGGATTGCGGAAAACCAGGAGCCGCCGTCCCTTTAGCAAGCCCCTGGCACGATCGGGGCTGAACTGCTACCTTGAAGTCCCTGGGCATGTGGAGATAGGCTTGTAACGTGTATGGCAATCTGATATAATGACCGTGAATATCCTGCACAGAAAACTGCAAACGGAAATGGTAAGTCTGACAAATAATAGATAAGATGACAGGAGGGGCTTATGGAACAATTAGCGATATTCGGAGGGAAACCGGTAAGGGAAACTCCGATTTATTATGGCCGCCAGTGTATTGAGGACGATGATGTGGCGGCGGTGGCAGAGACATTGAAGAGCGACTCGATCACCTGTGGCCCTAAAATTGACGAACTGGAAAAACTGCTCTGTAAGGTCACAGGCGCAAAGTATGCGGTGGCGGTCTGCAATGGGACCGCGGCGCTTCACCTGGCAGCATTGGCAGCAGGATTCCAGGAAGGTGACGAGGTCATTGTCAGTTCCATCACATTTGCCGCTTCCGCCAACTGTGTGCTATACTGCGGCGCGAAGCCGGTGTTTGCGGATATCGATCCGGAGACCTACAATATCGATCCGGACTCTGTGCAACCTCTGATCACTCCCAGGACCAGGGGAATCGTGGCGGTGGATTTTACCGGGCAGTCGGTGAGGCATGAGGAATTGCGGATCATTTGTAAAGAACACAATCTGACCCTGATCGAGGATGCGGCCCATGCCATCGGCACAAAATATAACGGGCAGCCCATAGGAAGCATTGCCGATATGACCTGCTTCAGCTTTCATCCGGTCAAGACGGTAACCGGAGGGGAAGGCGGGGCGATCACCACCAATGACGAGAATCTGTACCGCAGGCTGATGAGGGCGCGAACCCATGGGATCACGCGGATACGGTCGGAGATGGCGCATCCTACGGATGCCCGCTGGTATAATGAGCAGGTGGAACTGGGCTACAATTATCGGATGACGGATTTTCAGGCGGCGCTGTTGATCAGCCAGCTTCACAAATTGCCGAAGTTTTCCGCCAGAAGGAAGGAAATTGTAAAAAAATATGATGCAGCGTTTGCAGGGATTCCGGAAATAGTAGTACAGAAGGAGATACCTCAGTCGGATACCACCAGGCATCTGTATATTCTGCGATTAAATCTGGAGAAAATGACCTGCGACAGGCGGCAGTTTTTCGATGCCCTGTATGCGGAGAATATCTGCCCGCAGGTGCATTATCTGCCGGTATATTGGCATTCCTATTATGAAAATTTAGGGTACGGGAAGGGAATCTGCCCGAATGCGGAGAAGTATTATAATGAGGTGATGAGTATTCCGCTGTATTATTCACTGACCGATGAGGATGTGGAGGACGTGGTCCGTGCCGTGAAGAAGGTGGTCGCGTATTATAGGAAAACGTGTTAGTCAGTGCTTTCATAGAAAGAGCGGGCTGGATATGGAAGGGAAAACATAAAACAAGGCAAAACAGACCGTGCAGTCACGTAACAGAAAGGGTATACAGGTATAAGGTACGGCATGAGATGGGATTATTTGTTTAACGAACAGGTATTGGTGCAGGGAAAAGAGTATTTTCAGGGCGGCCGTGTGAAAAACATGATACACAGAGGGGGTACTTATCAGGCAACAGTCACAGGCTCGGAAAACCATAATGTGATCGTATATCTGACAGACCGGGTACATCCGCGTCTTTCCTGCGACTGCAAGGATTCTTACGATGGACATTGCAGTCATGCGGCTGCCGTCCTGTATACCATCGCGGCGGAAGAAAACAGGGGAACAGCACAGGCCGGAAATAAAGGGGAAGCCGTGCAGGCCGAAGCCGGCAGCGGGAAGAAAGAGAGCAACGCTCCAAAGAGGATTTACCCCTTTTCCCATAAATGGACGCTGTTGGATGATGGGAAGCCGGAATCTGATGTACAGGGGAATGAACCGGATGAGTATGAGTATTTTGACTTAAAGGAAATCACCAGGGATTTTGTGTTTTATGACGACGCCTGTGAGACGGCCCTGAACATGGTAAAAGAGGGTAGGGTTGCATTGGAGGAGTTAAAGGTTGGCTATCCGAACCGGCTGGGGGCCAACGAGATGATCGGGATAGCCCATGGAATCGTCCGGTCAGGAGGGCGCGCAGAGACAGCGGAATCTGTCACAATCTGCTTTGATAAAAAGAAGATCCAGTCTGCGGAATGCAGGGCAAAACAATGTTATTATACCTATCGCGATGAGCAGAACCAATATTATTACGGTTTCTCTGCCGGAAAGAAGGAAACCTGTCCCTGCGTACATGTGATAGCGGTACTGCTCCTGCTCCAGAAGAATCTGCGGGAAAATGCGGTGGGAGACGCTACGGACAGTTATGCCCAGAGAATGCTTTACAGTTTTCGGAACCAAAGAGCCTGGAACGGCGTGGAGGAAGAGCCGGATAAAGTATCCCGTGTCATGCTGGAACCGTTGCTGGAATTGGACTATGAAGGCTTGAAGCTGGGCGTCAGGGCAGGAAAGGACAAGCTTTACCAGGTGAAAAGCCTGCCGCAGTTTGTGTCCGCCGTGGAAGCCAGGGAGAAGCTGAAGCTGGGGGCGAAAACGGAGGTTGACTTTTCTGCGGCGAGGTTTGACGACCACTCGGAGAAGTTTTATCAATACATACGTCAGGTTATTATGGAGGAAAAAAGGCGGGGATGGCGTTCCCAGGGATTTTATCGTTCCTATGAGAGTACGGCGGAAGCGATCAAGGGAAAGATAGCCCTGTACGGGAGGCGTCTGGACGATTTCTTTGAACTGGTAAAGGGGGAGAAAATCAATTTATCGGATAAGAGCGACGGCAGGGTGTGGAAGACAACGCTTCTGTTTCAGGAGGCGGATCCGGAGATCGAACTGACTGTCACCCAGGAGACGGACGAGAGAGGGGTCTTCCAGGGCATCCGCATCAGGGGAAGTGTTCCGGAGTTGCTTCAGGGACTGGATTACCAGTACTATTTATCGGATGTTGCGCTGAACCGTATCAGTCCGGAAAAACTGGAGAACCTGAAACCCCTCCTTGACAGGGCGGAGGGCGGCCAGCTTTCCATGCAGGTTGGCCGCAGATATCTCTCGGAATTTTATTACCGGGTGCTTCCTGTCCTGAAAGAATACGCGACGGTCAGGGAAGAGGATACGGAAGTGATCCAGAAATACCTTCCGCCGGAAGTGGAGATCGTATTCTATCTGGATGCAGAGCAGAAAAACATTACCTGTCATGTCGGGGCAAGGTATGGCGATGTGGAATGTGACGTGATGGACTGGCTGGCAGGGACGGCGCAGAAGGATCGTTTCCGTGACATGGAAAGGGAAACGGAGGCGCTGACCTGCGTACAGCAGCTCCTTACGGAAGAGGATATGGGCAAAAGGCTGTTCCACTGCGGAGGAGATGCCGACAGGATCTATACCATGCTGGAAAGCGGCGTCTCGGAACTGATGCGGCTTGGGGAGGTGCAGACCACGGACAGCTTCCGCCGGCTGCGCGTCCGCAGGATGCTGCCAATGACAGTGGGCGTTTCCGTGAGAAGCGGCATCATGGATCTGGAAATACATTCGGAGGAACTGAGCCAGGAGGAACTGCTGGACGTCCTGAACCAATATCGGAGAAAGAAAAAGTATTACCGTCTGAAAAACGGCGATTTCCTGAATCTGGAGGAGCAGGGCCTGGAGGAACTGGCAGCCATGCTGGAGGTGATGCATGTTTCCCCGAAAGAATTTTCCAAGGGAAAAATGAAGCTGCCGCTCTACCGGGCGCTTTACCTGGACAAGATGCTGGAGCAGTGTAGCGGAATCTATACCGACCGGGATTCCCATTTTAAAAAACTGATTAAGAATTTTAAGACCATTGAGGACTCCGATTATGAGATTCCCCAGACCCTGCGCTCTGTCATGCGCAAATATCAGAAGCATGGATACCGGTGGCTCCGCACATTGGAGAACAGCGGTTTCGGAGGGATTCTGGCGGATGATATGGGACTGGGAAAGACGCTGCAGGTGATCGCGGCATTACTGGCGGCGAGAAATGAGGGAAAGTTGGAGGCTCCTTCGCTGATCATTACCCCGGCGTCGCTGGTGTATAACTGGCAGGAGGAATTTCGGCGGTTTGCGCCGGAACTTTCCGTGGGAGTGGTTGCCGGAAACCAGGCGCAGCGGCGGGAACTGCTGGAACGGTATCAGGAATGGGATGTGCTGGTGACCTCCTATGACCTGTTGAAGAGGGATATTGCAGAATATGAGGAAAAACAGTTTTCCTATCAGGTGATCGATGAGGCGCAGTTTATCAAGAATCATTCCACGGCGGCGGCAAAGTCCGTAAAAGTCATCCGAAGCAGGGTGAAGTATGCGCTTACGGGAACGCCCATCGAAAACCGGCTGAGCGAACTGTGGAGCATATTTGATTATCTGATGGCAGGTTTCCTGTACGGGTATGATACCTTTAAAAAGGAACTGGAAACCCCCATCGTCAAAAATCAGGATGCAGATGCCTCAAAACGTCTTAAGAGGATGGTCTCCCCATTTATCCTCCGCAGGTTAAAGGGGGATGTGCTGAAAGACCTGCCCGAGAAGATGGAAGAGACATACTATGCGAAAATGGATGAAAAACAGCAGCAGCTGTATGACGGACAGGTCATCCACATGCGTAGAATGCTGGAAAAGCAGACGGAAGAAAATTACAGAAAGAACAAGATACAGGTTCTGGCGGAACTCACGAAACTCCGGCAGATCTGCTGTGATCCGTCCCTGCTTTATGAAAATTACGGAGGGGAGTCTGCGAAGCGGGCAGCCTGTATGGAACTGATCCGGAGCGCCATAGAGGGCGAGCATAAGATCCTGCTATTCTCGCAGTTCGTCTCCATGCTGGAACTTTTGGAGCAGGAACTTGTGAAGCAGCAGATCCCTTACTATAAAATTACGGGAGAGACGGCGAAAGAGAAACGTGTCGAACTGGTGCGCAGCTTTAATTCGGACAATACCCCGTTGTTCCTGATTTCCCTGAAAGCAGGCGGGACGGGATTAAACCTTACAGGAGCCGATATTGTCATCCACTATGACCCATGGTGGAACCTGGCGGTTCAAAACCAGGCCACGGACAGGGCACACCGCATCGGCCAGACGAAAGTGGTCTCCGTGTATAAGCTGATTATGAAAGATTCCATAGAGGAAAAAATACTTCGTATGCAGGAGACTAAGAAAAACCTGGCGGAGGAAATCTTAAGCGGGGAAAATGGCGGAATCGTCAATATGAGCAGGGAGGATCTGCTGGAACTGCTGGTATAATAGTGAGGCGCTTCGGGTTTTTGATCTGAAGCGTCTTTTTTCTAAATCTAGTACATCGTTCGACAAGCAATTGGTGTAGTTATCTGCGAAACGATGTACCAGGGAAAGCGGAGGATCGTATTACGGCAGCTTTTGAGGCGGATCATGTGAAGTGGCCGGGGCTGATATGGAGCGAACATATCAGGCCGAAGCTGGAACGTGAACGACCTGAGTTCATTTACTGTGATGTTGTGGAACTGTCGGATGCCGGAGGGGAGGATATGGCGAAATGCCAGACGCCTTCCGGGGCTAACCGCGATAAATATAATTCCAAAGTGGCCCGCGGAGGAACGGCTGAATTTTATCTGCAATGCCTATACCGGACAGGAAGTAGAGGAATTGCGTCTGTTCTACCATGAAATTGGAACGGTTCCGGCGCTGATAACCGGAATCCAGGCGCCGGACAAGGATCCGTTGTTTCCGGTCAGGAACGAGGAAAATACCGAAGCATTCCGCCGCCTGCGGGAGCGGTATCTGGAGTCGGAGGATCCCTTTCTCTGCGCGTTGTTTGAACCGGCCTTATTGCGGATCCACCATAGAAGCCCGGCAAAAGCAGGCGGCATAATGCCGTTGGAGGGCGTGTGTCTTCCGCTTTTGACCAATTTATATGTATCTGTGGACGGAAATATTTATCTGTGTGAAAAAACGGAGCATCCATCCCTGGGGAATGTTTTTACAGGAGTGAGCCGCAGGGGGGCGACAGCACTGATGCGGAATTACGCTGAGGCGTTGGAGGACAGGTGCGGCAATTGCTGGGCACGGAGGCTTTGTACCGTCTGCTATCAGGACAGGAGGCCTGGCGATGCCGGTCCCACAGAGGAAGCCTGCCGGAAAATGCGGGATTGCCTGCGGGAGGATCTGATGTTTTATGCCTCTGTGTGCGAGGAAGTGCCGGAGAGACTGGAGCGTTTTGACCATGTTGAGAAAGCTTATTTGTTATAGTGTGTGATGTACAGAAAGGCGGTGTGATATGGAAGTAACGTTAAGCGCCCTTGGGAAGGTGTCGGAGGCCGCGGCGGAGAGTGTCCGGGAAAATGTGGTTGCCATGGCGCAGGAGTTAAAGGAGGAGCTTTCTGAAACGCTTCCCACAGTGGGCAGGGGAATGGAAGGTATGGACAGATGAGCCGACGTCGTCAAAGGCAGTCCCCTTTTGGGGCAGATGATTCAAAAGAATGAGAACCTGCATCAGGTGGAAAACTGGATCGATGAGATCAATCCGGGTTTTGATCCCTTTGACGTGGAATCGCCCTATTGCCATAATTGCGGTTCCTGCGCATACGCAGTGTACCGGCGTCTGGAAGGAGACTGCGGAACGGTTGCAACGGCAGAAAATATTTCTTGGAACTGGCAGATGGAGGCGCTGACCGGTATGCGGCAGACAAAGAGGAGTCCGGAAGCCATTGAACAGACGCTGCTGAAGCAGGGGAGCGGCGCTCATGCTATTATTGGGATCGACCGTGCGTATGGACCAGGACATTGGTTCAATGCGGCGAATATGGACGGAAAGGTCTATGCCATAGACGGTCAGACGGGAACCGTCGTGGGCTGGCCTCCAACGGATCTCGGTCCGGTGGTCAACTGGGAAATGAGTATGAAAGTATAAATGATGGTGCTATTCATGGCCGGTTTCGCGAAGCGGTGGACAGTAACGAAAGGACGGCACACGAAGAGAGGGTATTCAGACTATTACAGCGAAAGCTTCCGGAAGACGAGTACCCCGTGCGCTATATTGACTTTCGCGATGCTTCGGCCCTTACTTCCACCGCCTCCTGTATTCCGTAGGGCTGATGCCTTCCGTCTGCCTGAAGACCCGTGAAAAGTAATAGAGCGGGTAAATGCCGCATTCTGCGCCAACCTGCTCTATGGTTTTATCGGTAAAACGGAGCAGCTGCTTTGCATGTGTGACGCGTATGTTTAACAGGTAGTTGATAATGGAAGTTCCGAACTGTTCCTTAAAAATACGTTCCAGATAATACTTATTGATCAGAAATTCTTCTGACAGTCTGTCCAATGTTATTTTTTCGGCATAATGGCTGCCCAGATATTCTTTTACGCTGACCAGGGATCGCTGCTTGCTGGAGGACAATTGAGCCTCCGGATTCCAGCTTTCCTCCATGATCAGCGTAAGGATGGAGAACAGATTCTCATTGATCTTCATGTCCCTTATGTAATCGGCGGAAGAGGCAAGATGATACAATTGGTTCCAGAAAAAGTCCAGGCCGGAAATATCATGCGGGTGGAATACAGGCTGTCCGCCCCTCTCCACATATTTCAGATAAATGGCATGGATCGTTGGCCCGTAGAAATGAATCCAGTTGAGGGACCACAGGTCATTGGAACTCTGATGGAAATAGGGCGTCTGGCAGTTGATGAACACACAATCCCCTGCGGAAACAGCATACTCCTTCCCGTCATAATTCAGGAGCCCTTTGCCGGAATTGATATAGAAGAACAGGTAAGACATCAGGTCCCTTCGGCGGCTGATATGGGATTTGACTGCCTGAAGGCTGCCGATTTCCTGTAAATAGAAAAGGTTTGTCTTTGCAAATTCCGAGGGTGTGTAAAGTATGCGGTTTGAATTGACGGATTCACCCTGGAACAGGTGGTTGTTCATAATTGAGGCGCCTTTCTGTAACATAAAAAATATAAACTATGTCAAGTATAATAGAAAAGTCAATATAATGCAAATAAATATCAATATTGTTCATTTTATGTAAATTAGAAATTGGATATGCTTAACATAGGGTTGACTCGAATTAGAATAAGCTTTAAGGCGCTTATAAAGATCATTTATGCCGGAGCGTGATCTGGGGAAGAGCGAGACAGAGAACGGGAGAGGTGCTGTAAAGTAATATGATGGAGAAAAATGCAAAAATATATGTGGCGGGACACCGGGGAATGGTAGGTTCCGCGATTGTCAGAGAACTGGAAAGACAGGGGTACACGAATATCATTACCCGTACACACGGGGAACTGGATCTCTGCAGGCAGGAGGAAGTAGAAAATTTCTTTGCAGAGGTAAAGCCGGAATATGTTTTTCTGGCGGCGGCCAAGGTTGGCGGGATCATGGCCAATCAGGAAGCCCTTGCGGATTTTATGTATTCCAATATGATTCTGGAAATGAATGTGATCCATTCCGCGTGGGAAAACGGCTGTAAAAAGCTGGAATTTCTGGGCAGTTCCTGCATTTATCCCAGAATGGCGCCCCAGCCTATGCCGGAATCCTGTCTGCTGACCTCGGAACTGGAGAAAACCAATGAAGCGTACGCCCTGGCAAAAATATCGGGTCTGAAGTATTGCGAGTTCCTGAACAGGCAGTATGGAACAGATTACATTTCCGTCATGCCCACCAATCTTTACGGTCCCAATGACAATTATCACCCTGTTCACAGCCATGTGCTTCCGGCGCTGATCCGCAGGTTTCACGAGGCGAAAGAGAGCGGGGCAAAAGAGGTAGTCTGCTGGGGGGACGGATCGCCGTTAAGGGAGTTTCTGTATGTGGACGATCTGGCAAACCTTTGCGTGTTCCTCATGAACCATTACAGCGGCAATGAGACTGTTAATGCGGGGACAGGGAAGGAACTTACGATCAGGGAACTCACGGCACTGGTGGCCAGGGTGGTCGGTTATCAGGGGGAGATCAAGTGGGATAAAAGTAAACCAAACGGAACCCCCAGGAAACTCCTGGACGTGTCTAAGGCAACAAAACTGGGTTGGACTTATAGGACGGAGCTGGAAGAAGGCATACGCCTCAGCTATGAAGATTTTCTGAAGAATCCCATGAGGGTGGAGCGGTGAACTGTTACGAACTGAGATACCATTTTGTAGTAAATGCATGACAAAAGGGATAAGTTGTGGTATACTAGGCAAAAATGTAAAAGGATGGATGGAGGACATTTTTGTGAAAATAGGAAAAATATTTGGTTTTCTGGGCGTCCTGGTGATTATTTTACTGGCTTTTGTCATTATCTGGAATGCGAACATTATCGGGGTTGCCGCAGGAAGCCTGGAGAAAAATGCCAGGGAAGAACAAAATATAGCAAGTGACTGGGAAATGGCGCAGGCGATCAATGATAAACTGTGCGCGATGCTGTTCTATGATGTGGAAACAAGGGACTGTGTATATTCCATTTATTTGAAAAAAGAGGGAACCTCATATGGTTACTTTTTCAACCAGGGAGGCCGGGATGCCTATATCAGCGAAAGTGTGCGCGGCATGGTATATGATGATATAGGAATAGCCTTACTCTCCATGAATGCGGATAAGGTAAGTAAGATCGAAGTGGATGACGGAGTGGAGAAAAAAACAATAGAGATAGATCCTACAAAACCTTTTGTGGTGGTGATCCCCGTCAACAGTGGAGAGATTACCATGTATGATTCCCTGGGAAATGTGGTTACGCTGTATGATACATACCGTTAGGGCTTTCCCGGGTATCGTGACGGACATTTCGTTTATGCAGATATAGCACTGCAAGATACTTTATATGGTAAGATGCTTTATAAAAAGCGGGCAGAATGATAGCTTTTCAATCATTCTGCCCGTTGTGTATATAGGAAGATAATCTATACCCTGTATCGGAAGAAGCTGTCTGCGGAATACGGAATGCATTAAAGTGGATTGTTCAGATCAGTCCGGCCCGTATCAGCCGTCTGCGGACCTGCATGCCCACGGCCATGGCGATTACCAGCTTTACGAGGTCGCCTGGGATATAAGGAATGACGCCGGCCATCAACGCCTGCGTAAAGGTAAGATCCATCTGATATCCCATCCAGACAGTGCCAAAGAAATAGAGTGCGGCAGTGCCCAAAACCATGCCGCCAAAGTAAACAGGCAGATTCATTCCGAATTTGTCCACAAAATAGCCTGCGATCAATGCGAGAAAAATATAACCAATGATATAACCGCCGGAGGGTCCGAACAGTTTTCCGGGTCCACCGGTAAAATTGGTAAATACAGGAAGCCCTGCCAATCCGAGTAGAATGTAAATTATCACACTGATTGTTCCCAGCTTCATCCCCAATACGGAAACGACAAAATAAATAGCAAGCGTTCCCAGCGAAATGGCGACAGGACTGACAGGGATATTCAATGCCCAGGGCCCCAGCACACAGATTACAGCCGCCATAAGTCCTACTAACGTTAATTGTTTTACATTAAATTTCATGATGACTACCTCGCTTATTTCTATTGTCAACTGGACAGTGATCGGGTTGACAATAGAAATATACAATATAAACCTTGATATGTCAACCGGCAAATGAAGTGGTTGACAAATTTTTTCGGCTTTGTGACTGCCAATTTTGCTGTTTTGGTAGAGATCACCAGTTACATGGCGGGGAAAAAAGGACAAGCAAAAACGGTGAACCTTACAGCTCGCCGTTTTTGTATCTCGCAACAATGCTTTGGATTCTTTCGTTTGGATTCAGCAGATCGCTGATCGAGGAATCATGGTTCAGGGTATCAATGATATATGCAATATATTTGCTCATGTCGCAGTTGATATACCATTCGCGCTCCAGCAATGCCGGAGTCTGATAGATCAGGTTGGTGGTCAGCACCCTGTTGATGATACCGGATTCATACGCCTTATCGAACTTGTCCAGTCCGTTGGTGAACAGACCGAAGGTGGCAAAGACAAAGATCTGGTTCGCTTTTCTGGCTTTTAGCGCGGCAGCCACCTCCAATACGCTTTCGCCGGAGGAGATCATATCATCTATAATGATCATATCCTTTCCTTCCACGCTTGTGCCCAGAAACTCGTGTGCCACAATGGGGTTGCGTCCATGGACGATCCTGGTGTAATCGCGCCGCTTGTAGAACATACCCATGTCCAGCCCCAGCACATTGGCTATGTAAATGGCACGGCTCATACCGCCCTCGTCAGGGCTAATCACCATCATATGCCCGGAATCCAGGTTCAGATCCTTCACATTGCGGAGCAGTCCCTTGATAAACTGATAAGCAGGCTGCACCGTCTCAAAGCCGTGAAGGGGAATGGCATTCTGTACACGGGGATCGTGGGCGTCAAAGGTGATGATGTTGTCCACCCCCATCCGGACCAGCTCCTGCAGCGCAAGCGCACAGTCCAGGGACTCCCTGGAAGCCCTTTTATGCTGGCGGCTCTCATAGAGGTAGGGCATGATCACTGTGATACGGCGTGCCTTACCGCCCACAGCGGCGATGATTCGCTTCAGATCCTGATAATGGTCATCCGGGGACATATGGTTCTCATGCCCGCACAGGGAGTAAGTCATGGAGTAATTGCAGACATCCACCAACAGGTAAAGGTCGGTTCCTCGCACAGATTCCAGGATCATTCCTTTTGCCTCGCCGGAACCGAAACGGGGCACCTTGGCGTTCAGCAGATAGGAATCCCTCTGATAGCCGGAGAAGGCCAGGGAATCCTTGTGCTCGCTTTCCCGTTCCGCCCTCCATTTTACAAGAAATTTATCGACCTTTTCGCCCAGGGGCCTGCAGCCCTCCAGTGAGATAATTCCAAGAGAACCAACGGGAATTGTCTCCAGGTTTCGTTTTTCTTCTCGGTTGCCCATAAAAAATGCCCTCGCTTTCTGGTAGGTGGTGTCGGTTTTAGGGAAACGCTGATTCAGTCAGAACTTCCCTGGGTCACAGCCTGGAAATACGAATATCCGCCCCTGTCAATTTACAAAAGGTAAAATGACTGGTAAGGCGCGAAAAAATTCTGTCCGAGTAACGCGCCTGCAATTCTTCCAGGTTCAGGTTGGTAGAGATGACGGTGGCGTTTCTTCTGATCTGCCGCTCGTTCAGGCAGGCAAACAGCTGGGAATTGATGAAGGCATTGGTGGTTTCCGTGCCCAGGTCATCGATGACCAGCAGGTCACAGCCGTAAATGTCTTCCAAAAAGCTGTGCAGCGTTGCTTTTTCTTTGGAATCAAAATTGTAATATGCCAGACATTCAAAAAGGTTCAGCGCACTGAAATAAATGACGGAATGTCCGCGCTTTATCAGTTCGTTGGCAACACAGCCCGATAAAAAGCTTTTCCCAGTACCTACTGTACCATAAAAAAAGAGATTGTGGTAGTCCTCTTTAAAGTTTTGTACAAAATTCAGGCTGGTGGAAACCGCAGCTTTAAAGTGGAGAAGGTCTTCACCCTGATAATGGTCGTAGGAGAGTGTCGAGAAATTTTCCCTTGCAATTACCTCTCTGATATTGGACTGGTCATATAAAATGGAAACCTCCTGCTGGCGGAAACAATGACATTTTTCCTTCCGCCCGCCGTCGTCTTGCACATAGCCCGTGTCCTGACAGTCGGGACAAACGTAAACCGGTTCCAGATAGTCTTCGGGAAAACCTGCCGCGGAGAGCATTTCCTTCTGTTTCTGGGAGATATCTGCCAGGGCGTCATGCAGACGGGATAAAGCATCGTCCTCACCTGAAAGAACCCGTCTGGCGGCATCGACGGAGAGGGAACTGACAGAATCGGTCAGCTCCTCGTAGCCGGGGATCCTGTTGTAGATCTCCTTCTTCCTGGATGCCAGCAGGGAACGGTTGGCATCGCGCCTGCGTTCATAGCCCCTCATGATCGATTCATATTGGGAATTGGTTAATGCCATAGGGATTCCTTTCTGAGGAACTCTGGTTCCTGAATAAATTATTTTCACCTGTGCGGTTGCAGTCCGATGACCTGTCTGCATGCCATTTATGGCAATGCAGGCGGGGCGTTGGATTAGCAACCCACCTTCAAATGAACAAGACGCGGATGCGTAAGCAGACGCAAAAGCGCGTAAGCGCGGGTTTTGCGAATGTGGAAGTCGGGTTGGATGCTCCTTGGAGCGTCCAACCGCACAGGTGGAATTATTTTGAATGCATTCCCTGATTAATTACTTAATAATTTCTTTTCCAAGGCATCAAAATCATATGTATTCTGTGTGAACTGGTTAAACCGGTTTACCGAACCGCGGGGAGCGGTGTCGGACTGTCTGCCTGTCTTTTTGCTTTTCTGATATGCCTGATCCAGCTTTATGATGTCCGCCTTGCTTCGCACATCCTGCTCTTTCCAGGCGGAAAGCATCCTGTCTGCATATTGAAAACGATTCTTATCGGTATTCAGCACAGTGCGCTGGCATGCCTCGAAAATAATATCCGGATCAAAGGCGTAATCGGTTGTCCAGCGGTTGATAAAGTTGAGTTCCGCATCCGTGGGTACGCTGTTCTTCCCCAGGGCTTTCATGATAGAGTATACTCTTTTGTCATAACCGGCGGAGACGGCCTGCGCCTCCTCAGGGGTGGTAATGCCCTCTTCTGCCCATCTGATGGCGACTTTTTCAATGTACCGGAAGCTTTTCTTACCTCTTTCCACGCAGTACTGGAGCAGGTGGTCGATCAGATCTTCGGAAAAATGAAGTGTGTCCGTGAAGAAAAGGATGGACTTAACCTCCGAGGGCGTCAGCGGTTTTCCGATATAGGATTCCGCAATGAACAGCAGCTGGGCAGTCTCCTGACGATCCCGGAACTCACGGAGCTGGTCTGCGGTATATACAGGCTTCTCATAACGGGACGTATCCTGCATTCCGGCGGGGAAACGGTTGTCATAAGACTCCTTCGGCATCCGCTCCACCGGAGACAGAGTGGGGACGGGGACAAAAGTCGCCGCAGGCTTTGCCTTCCTGCCGGAAATCTGATCCGAGGAAAGGTCTATGATGTGAATACCTACCAGGTTTTTGTCTTCATCGTAGTCCAGGCTGAGCAGACTCTGCTTTTCCCAGTATTTCAATGCGCGTACAACGTCTTTTTCGGTATGGTTGAACTTGTCCGCAATATCAGACACACTGGTAGCCAGCTGCGCGTTCATCATGCGCAGAAGGTAAAGATAGATCTTCAGCTGTGCATCGTTGGCCGCTCCCATATATTCGTCAATGAAAAGGTTGGATACGGCAGTGGAATTGATATCGCAGTCCTTGTAGATCGTTAAAGGCGCCATGTGGTTTCCTTCTTTCTTTAAAAGTAGTCAAAGTATAGCATAAGGTTTTACAAAAAGAAATAGTAATTTTGCCAGAAAACCCGGCAGGGCCGGAAGCGGCAAATGATGTGGATAATGTGGACAGTGTGGACAAGTTTATAAAAAGCGTGAGATAGTGTTAAATCGCAGATCAGAATTATCCACATAATAAATCGGGATATCCACAGAGTCGGAACGGTATTTCCTTCTCCGATTCTGTGGATAATGTGGACAATTAATTTCCGAGGAGTGTTTCGCCGATTTTTACGACATCGCCGGCGCCCATAGTTATCAACAGATCACCGTTTAGGCAATTTTCCAGTAAAAAATTTTCTATCTCATCAAAAGAAGGGAAATAATAGCATTCCCGGCCCAATGCCAGAATCTCCTGCTGCAGTGTCTCCGAACTGATCCCCAGGGTATCTGTCTCCCGAGCGGCGTAGATATCTGCCAGAACCACCTTGTCAGCCAGCGTCAGGGTCTGTGCAAATTCTTTCAGAAAGGCCTTGGTACGACTGTAGGTATGGGGCTGGAATACGCACCAGAGTGTTTTGTGGGGATAGCGGGCGGCAGCCTTCAGCGCGGCGGCTATCTCTGTGGGGTGATGGGAATAGTCGTCTATGACGGTGACACCGCCGATGGAGCCCTTGTACTCAAACCGCCGGTCCGTCCCTGTAAAGCCATGGAGGGCGCGGACCGTACAGTCCTTCTCAATAGAAAGAAGGTCGGCCACTGCGGCGGCGGCAAGGGCATTCAATATGTTATGCTCTCCGGGAACCTGCAGGTCGACCTGCGTGCAGGAGCCGTCTGCGCCGTGCAGGACAAAGGAAGGATCGCCTTTTTCGTCATAGGCGATATCCGAGGGAAAATAGTCAGCTTCCTGTGTCGTGCCAAAGGTAACGATTCTACAGGCGAGATCCCCCACAATTTCCTGATAGTCCGGGATTCCGGCATTGATCACAAGGCAGCCGTCTTCGGGCAGCAGCGCGGCAAATTTCCGGAAGGAACAGCGGATGTCGGCCAGGTCTTTGAAAAAGTCGAGATGATCTTCTTCTATATTAAGGATAACGCCGATTCTCGGGAAAAAACTTAAAAAACTGTTGGTGTATTCGCAGGCTTCGGTCACAAAATAACCGGATTTCCCCACCCGTATGTTTCCGCCGATGGTCTTTAAAATACCGCCGATGGACAGGGTGGGATCCAGATCCGCCTGAAGCAGTATCTCGCTGAGCATGGAAGTTGTGGTGGTCTTGCCATGGGTGCCGCTGACGGCAATGGGGGTATCATAATTTTTCATGATCTGCCCCAGAAGCTGTGCCCTGGTGAGACAGGGGATGTTCTTCTGATGGGCAGCGATATACTCGGGATTGTCGCTGCTGATTGCGCTGGTAAAGATCACGCAGTCAATATTGTCTGTAATATTTTCGGCCCTTTGTCTATAAAATACTGTGATCCCCTTTGACACCAGCATATCGGTGATGGCGCTTCGGGAACGGTCAGAACCGGAAACGGTAAAGCCCGCGTCCGCAAGGATCTCCGCCAGGCCGCTCATGCTGATGCCGCCGATCCCTACAAAGTAAACGGAGGAAGGCCGTGAAAAGTTTATCTGATACATAATTAGCTGTGCTTCCTTTCTTTGAGCATACTTATATCACTATTATTATAAGCACATGGGACACAAAAAACAAATAGAAAACACAGAAAAAACAAGGCAGGCGGATTGAAAAACGAAAAACATAAAAAGTGACGGCGGAAAATGAATACAAATGAAGTGTGATTATGCATAATAGACAAAAAATATCTGACAAATTAGGAGAAAATGACATTTTTGTAGAATAAACATTCCATTTCATGTGGTAGTGTGGTATAATTTGTACACCTAAATCCCAATTAGGCAAAAGGCTAGATAGAGGTGATGACATGATTAAAAAAGAAATGATTGCCATGTTGTTGGCAGGCGGACAGGGCAGCCGATTGGGAGTACTGACTTCCAAGGTAGCAAAGCCTGCTGTAGCGTTTGGGGGAAAATACCGCATTATTGATTTCCCTCTTTCGAACTGTATTAACTCCGGGGTGGATACGGTTGGTGTTTTGACACAGTATCAGCCCCTCAGGCTCAACACACATATCGGAATCGGTATCCCCTGGGATCTGGACCGCAATATCGGCGGCGTCACCGTGCTTCCCCCCTATGAAAAGAGCAGCAACAGCGAATGGTATACCGGTACGGCCAATGCCATTTACCAGAACATGGAATACATGGAAAGCTTTCATCCCGATTATGTACTGATCCTCTCAGGCGACCATATTTATAAGATGGATTATGAGGTTATGCTTGATTTCCATAAGGCCAACGGGGCGGAGGTAACCATCGCGGTCATGCCGGTGCCCATGGAGGAGGCCAGCCGTTTTGGCATTATGATCGCCGATGAAAACAGGAAGATCACGGAGTTTGAGGAGAAGCCGGAGCATCCCCGCAGCAATCTGGCCAGCATGGGTATCTACATCTTTAACTGGAAGACGCTGAAAAACGCGCTGATCGCCATGGCGGATCAGCCGGCGCTGGACTTTGGCAAGCATGTGATCCCTTACTGCCATGATCAGGGGGCTCCCCTGTACGCCTATGAGTTTACCGGATACTGGAAGGATGTGGGCACCCTGAATTCGTACTGGGAAGCCAACATGGAGCTGATCGATATTGTCCCGGAATTCAATCTTTATGAGGAATACTGGAAGATATACACCAGCAGCGAGATCCAGCCGCCCCAGTACCTGTCGGAGAACAGCGTGGTGGAGCGCAGCATTATCGGAGAGGGCACCAATATTTTTGGACAGGTGTATAACTCAGTGATCGGATGCGGCGTTACCATCGGGAAAGACACGGTGGTCCGTGATTCCATTATCATGAACCGGACTCAGATCGGCGATCACTGCCAGCTGAACAAGGCGATCATTGCGGAGGATGTGGAGATCGGCAGTAATGTGAGGCTGGGCGTGGGCGAAGAGGCGGAGAACGAGACGGCGCCCCATATTTACAATCACGGCATTGTGACCATCGGAGAGAAGAGCGTGATCCCTGACGGCATTGCGGTAGGTAAAAACTCCGTGATCTTCGGGGTGACCAGGCTGGCAGACTATACAGACGCATCTCTTGCAAGCGGCAAAACATTGATTAAGGCAGGTGAACAGTAGTGAGAGCGATCGGAATTATTTTAGCGGGCGGCAACAACCATAGGATGAAGGAACTGTCTCAGAAAAGAGCCATCTGTGCCATGCCCATAGCCGGCAGTTACCGCAGCATTGATTTTACTTTGAGTAATATGTCCAATTCCCATATCCAGAAGGTGGCGGTTTTCACGCAGTATAATGCCAGGAGCCTGAACGAGCACCTGAGTTCTTCAAAATGGTGGGATTTCGGGCGGAAGCAGGGGGGGCTCTTTGTGTTCACTCCGGCTGTGACGGCTGAAAATGCCAACTGGTACAGGGGGACCGCGGATGCCATATACCAGAATCTCTCGTTTTTAAAGAGCAGCCATGAACCCTATGTGGTCATCGCGTCAGGTGACGGTGTCTATAAGATGGACTTCAATAAGGTCCTGGAATACCATATTGAGAAGAAGGCGGATATCACCGTGGTCTGTCGGGACATGGATCCGGAAGTGAACATAGAGCGTTTCGGCACCATCCGCATGAATGAGGAGAGCAGGATCGAGGAGTTTGAGGAGAAGCCGCTGCTGGCCAAGAGCCGCACGGTCTCCTGCGGGATCTATGTGATGCGCCGCCGCCAGTTGATCGAAATGATCGAGAAATGTGCGGAGGAGGACAGATATGATTTTGTCAGGGATATCCTGATCCGCTATAAGGATGTGAAGAGGATCTACGGCTACAAGATGAAGGAATACTGGAGGAACATCGCCTCTGTGGAAGACTACTACGGCGCGAATATGGACTTCCTGAAGCCTGAAGTCAGGGATTACTTCTTTAAGCAGTACCCTGATATTTATTCCAAGGTGGACGACCTTCCTCCCGCGAAGTATAATGTGGGTTCCCAGGTCAGGAACAGCCTGATGGCCAGTGGCTGCATTGTGAACGGTGTGGTGGAGAACTCCGTCGTGTTTAAGAAATGCTATATAGGCAACAACTGTGTGATCAGGAATTCCATCATCCTGAACGATGTGTATATCGGGGACAACACCCGGATTGAAAACTGCATCGTGGAAAGCCGGGATACGATCAGGGCAAATTCCACCTATATCGAGGAGCCGGGCAGGATCCGTATCGTGGTGGAACGCAATGACAGATACGTAATATAGCGGCAAAATGTATCGCTGAAATAAAATCAGATGTAACAATCAAATGTATTATGGCAATAAAAGGTACTGGAACCAAGGGGGTAAAGTTATGCAGATCACAGATGTACGAGTGCGGAAAATCACAAAAGAGGGAAAGATGAAGGCTATCGTCTCCATTACGTTGGATGAGGAGTTTGTTGTGCATGATATCAAAGTCATAGAAGGTGATAAAGGCCTCTTTATCGCAATGCCCAGCAAGAAGGCCAGCGACGGGGAATACAGGGACATTGCCCATCCGATTAATTCTTCTACCAGGGACAATATCCAGAGGACGATCCTGGACAATTATGTGAAAGCACTTGCACTCTCGGAGGAGGAGACAGAGCAAATGTGACAAAAACAGGAGCCGGTTTTAGATGCAAATTGACTAAAAATTAACAAGGCTTCAGAGAAAATTAAAAAAAATATAAAAAATATTATAAAAAACATTGCTTTTTATGTGCATTTGTTATATACTGTGAAAGTACTTACATTTTGATAATGTCAAAATGTACATAAATCAAGCTTTTATGAGCGAAAACAGGAGGAAAAAAAATGAAGAAGAAGTTTTTGTCTGTTGCGACAGCTTCCGTACTTGCAGTCTCCATGCTGGCTGGCTGCGGCGGTGGCGATGACGGCAACGCATCCAGCAGTACCCCCCCCAGTTCGGAGTCTACTGCACAGTCCAGTACACCGGCTGATTCCAGCGCAGCTGCTGATTCCAGTGCACCTGCTGCTGATGACAACGGCCTGCTTCCCGCACTGAGCGAGGCAGAGCAGGGCAAGCCCAGCCATTTGACAACACCCAGAAGTAACTATATCCAGTACCCTTATGAAGGCGCTGATGGTGTTACTCTTAAGTATTGGTTGTCCTTACCCGGAAACGTAGCAAACAATCCTGAGACCACAGAGTCCGTACAGATGACCCAGTGGGCACAGCTGTGGCAGGAGAAGACAGGTATTACCGTTGAGTTTATCGGACCTACTTCCGATGCGGATACCGCATTCAACCTGATGACTTCCAGCACCGAGCTGCCTGACATCATTGAGTGGGAGTGGACATCTTCCTACACCGGCGGCCCTGCGCAGGCAGAGAGCGAAGGCGTTCTGATCTGGCTGGATGACTATATTACACCCGACGGCCCTGCGGCTGACCTGTGGCAGTTCCTGCAGGATAACCCGACTCTGGATAAGGCTGTTAAGACCGATGACGGCCACTACTACTGCTTCCCCTTCACCCGTGGTGACGCTTACCTGCAGACCACATCCGGACCTATTGTTCGTAAGGACATTATTGAAGCAGCAGGCCATTCCGTTGACGAACTGGTAACCATTGACGACTGGACAACGGTTCTGACCGATGTAAAGGATAAGATGAATGTTTCCAAGCCCATCACCACACAGAACTGGGGCAACCTGGAGCAGCTGTGCCTGAGCGCGTACAATGTTCGTGCCGGTATGTATGTTGATTACGAGACCGGTAAGGTTAAGTACGGCAATATGGAAGATGGCTACAAGCAGTGGCTGGCTCAGATGGTGGCATGGAAGGATGCAGGCATCCTGGATGCAGACATTCTGACCAATGACAGCAAGACCCGTCAGGCAAACATGCTGACCGCTAAGGAAGTATCCGCGGATCCTATCTCCATTGTTACCTATGGTGCAGGCGGCGGACAGATCGGTACCTGGAATACCAATGCGAAGAAAGAGCCCGATGCTTACGGCGAGAACTATGAGCTGACCGGCGTACAGTTCCCTGTATTGAAGGAAGGCGATGAGATCCACTATGCAGGCGGTTCTACCGACTACGCAATCACCTCCAAGGTACAGGCGGTTATTACCGCAGATTGTAAGTATCCTGAAATAGCTGCAGCATTCCTGAACTTCAGCTACAGCCAGGCTGGACATGAAATCATTAACTTTGGTGTGGAAGGTACAGATTATACCAGAAACGCTGACGGTACTATTACTTATAGTGACTGGATCATGAACAACCCTGATGGTCTGTCCATCGCAGTTGCAATGGCTAACAAGGGTCGTGCAAACATGAGTGGTCCTTTCGTTCAGGATCCAAATTACATCATCGCTTACTGGGCAACCGAGCAGCAGCAGAGAGCTATGCATATGTGGAATGATGAGACTGATGTTCAGATGACCATCATGCCTCCCGTTACCCTGACATCAGATGAGACCTCCGAGTACAAGAGAATCATGTCTGAGATCACTACTGCTGCAAATGAGTATCGTTCCGCGGTATTTACCGGTGAGAAAGACCTTGAGGCTACTTGGGATGAGTATGTTGAGCAGCTGAAGGGCATGGGTATTGAGGATGCTATTAAGATTGAGCAGGCAGCTCTGGAGCGTTTCAATGCTAGATAATCTTTGCTGACAGGATTGGCTGAGAGATTATAAGGGTTTATGGAGCCTGCTGCTGTATGGACAGCGGCGGGCTCTTTTACTCCCAATATGAATAGGAGGAATGTGGAATGAAGAAAGACAATGCTTCAGCGCCGGCGGCTGCAATCGATAAGAAAGCTTTCAGGGCGCGCACATGGAAGCTGATCAAGAAGAACAAAATGGTCTACTTGATGGTTCTTCCGGTGATACTCTATTATGTACTGTTCCATTATAAACCTATGTACGGCATTATCATCGCTTTCCAGAATTACAGCCCCAGAAAGGGCGTGTTCGGAAGCGAATGGGTAGGACTGCAGCATTTTAAGGATTTCTTCGGCGGATATTATTTCTTGCGGTTGCTGCGGAATACTCTGAAGCTGAGTTTTGCCACCCTGCTGATCGGCTTCCCGATTCCCATTATTCTGGCGTTGCTGATCAATGAGCTGCGAAGCAAGAAGTTTTCGAAGGCGGTTCAGACTATTACATATATGCCTCACTTTGTATCCATGGTCGTTCTTTGTTCCATGATCCGTCAGTTTGTGGGCGCTAATGGTTTCATTACCCATTTCTTTACTATGTTTGGCTATGACGGCTCGAATATGCTGTCAAAGGGAGAATTATGGATTCCGATTTACGTAATATCCAATATCTGGCAGGGCGCAGGCTGGGGCTCCATCGTCTATCTGGCGGCATTGACCGGTATTGACTCCGAACTCTATGACGCGGCCAGAGTGGACGGTGCAAACCGTTGGAAACAGACTGTACATGTAACCTTCCCCTCCATCCTGCCTACCATCATTATCATGTTGATCATGCGTGTGGGTCAGATCATGGGTGTCGGTTATGAGAAGACGATCCTGCTGTACAATGACGGTATCTACGAGGTGGCTGATATTATCTCCACATACGTTTACCGAATGGGTCTGATCAGCCGTGAATTCTCATTCTCCACGGCGGTAGGTCTGTTTAACTCCGTTGTTAACTTTATCTTGGTTATTCTTGCTAATCAGATCAGTAAGAAGACCACAGAGACCAGTTTGTGGTAAGGAGGCAGATAAATATGGCTAAGAAAAATTTGGATTTAATGGACTCCAGCCCCAAGGTAAAGCACAGCCGTGGCGAAAATATCTTCAATGTGTGCAATATTATCATAATGACATTGTTCATGATTGCCTGCCTTTATCCCTTCTGGTATGTAATCTGTGCGTCCTTCAGTAAATCTACGCTGCTGATGGGTAACCAGAGCGCGATTCTTCTGCCCCTGGGATTCAGTACATCGGCTTATGAGCGC
Source organism: uncultured Lachnospiraceae bacterium (assembly GCA_947385725.1). GTDB lineage: Bacteria > Bacillota > Clostridia > Lachnospirales > Lachnospiraceae > Acetatifactor. The sequence continues at coordinate 22,683 of CANDMD010000007.1, forward strand.
GTGTTCAATACGGCTTCCATCTGGCGTGGATATGGCAATACCATTATTTATGTGGGACTTGGTACTTTTATCAATATCATTATGACGCTGCTTGCAGCATATTTCCTTTCCAGGAAGGAACTGCCCGGCAAGACTTTCTTTACGATATTTATTATGTTTACCATGTACTTCTCCGGTGGTATGATCCCCGGATACCTGAATATCCAAGAACTGGGTCTGTATGACACCAGATGGGCTCTGCTCCTGAGCGGCGCGGTAAGCACCTATAACCTGATCATTATGAGAACGGCCATGTCCGGTATTGACGGGGCGCTGACGGAATCGGCTCAGCTGGATGGCGCAGGACATCTGACGATCCTGTTCAAGATCCTGGTTCCGCTGTGTAAGGCTACCATCGCAGTTCTGGTTCTGTACTATGGCGTAGGACACTGGAACTCATGGTTTAACGCTATGATTTATCTGGAAGATAAGAGCAAACAGCCTTTGCAGCTGGTATTGAGACAGATCCTGATCCTGGCAGACTTGTCGGATGCGGGCGTGGGAGCCGATGACGTGGAACAGCTTTCCGAGACCATCAAATATGCGACCATCATCGTTTCCACATTGCCTATCCTGGCATTATATCCTTTCCTGCAGAAATACTTCACAAAGGGTGTAATGGTTGGTGCAGTAAAGGGTTAATGAATTTAAGATTGATTATGACAGAGTGAAAGGGATACCTGAGATTCGGGTGTCCCTTAGCAGTGGTAAAAAATCGATAATCATTCTGGAAAATATCTCTCGCAAAAATCCTTTGCTGTCACGATCTGAATGACAATTTTCATACTCGTTCTTCCTAACTGATTTGACAATATCCGACGGACAGTGCCTATGTATCCACCACTATTGATATTTACACGTTTCCACTTAGGCACGCATCCCATTCCTTTTACCAATATTGCTTTACTGTCTCATTAGATTCACTTTCAGATAAATGGAACATCTCTGCAATCTGTTTTATTGTGTCTGTAAAAGACACCCCCAGATCTTTGCACATGAAAACGGCTCCTTTAATCTGACCAACTAATTCGCATTCTTCCCGCATCTGCTGAATTGCCAAACACATATTCACATCTCCTTTCCCTTTGGGATATTTTAACTGAGATCCCGTAACAACATTGATTACATCAGCCGCCTGTCTTTCCACACTTTGAAAATTTGAATCCTTTGCTGTTATTTCATCCAATTTTGCTTTATCCTTGGAATATTTAATATACAACATTACTTCCCGTAGGTTCGAGTGAAACTCATTAATCGCCCCATCGGACATCTCTTTTGGGGCAACCAGGTTCACATGGTAATTCAAGTGTGTTGATCTTTTGGTATCTTCTGGTACATGACAATAATCCTTTGCCAATAAAATATGTGTGAAACTGCTGTATAAACCTGTATCACAAGTAATTGCAAGCGTTTTCGTGATGTGCTATATTTGATATATGGTTGTGAAAGGTAAGGACAACATCATGAAAAAAGATCAGACCCTATGCAGGGAGGACTTCCGGGATTTTGCCATAGGGGAATTTCCCTTTGACCCGGAGCATATTGCCACAGGGGAATACCACTATATTGTAGAGGACGGATACCATGGTAATTGGGTGGATCAGGTCTGTAATTACACCTATAACGGCACCGGCCCCAGTTGGATTATTACGGAGCTGGACGGGGTACATTTCATGGAATCCATGCGGATTGAGAAAAACCGCCCTCACCGTATGTTCCCAACATTGGAGACAGGTGACAGGCTTTGGAAGGATTATGAGGCTTCCGTAACCATACAGAGATTATCCCAAAAGGGAATGGCGGGGCTGGCGTTCTGCATGAACAACAGCTTAGACACCCTCGTGTTTTCCCTGCGGGACAAGGACAGGGCGGAACTTTCCTACCGGCACAAGGAAGAACTGATCCTGCTGGCGGAATGTGAGTTCGTACATGACTGCGATACCTTATATCATTTAAGCGTGGACTGCAATGGGAAAGAGATCGCCTGCTATGTGGACGGGAAATTGCTGCTCCAGGCGGAGAGCGATCTGGCGGAACGGGGAGGAAAGATCGGGATTACCGCGGACTGTCCCACCCGCTTTACGGATGTGAGGGTCATGGTGTCCGCAGGGGAGGCAGCGCAGCTTCAGGCAAGGCAGGAAGAGAGACAGCGGCAGGAAATGACAGAAATGTCATGCCATCCCCGGATGAAACTCTGGAAGAAAATGGATTTAAAGGATTTCGGCACCTCCAGGCAGATCCGTTTCGGGCATCTGACGGGTACGGATCAGTGGCATGTGGTGCTTGCGCAGATGCAGAAGCGCGTCAGCAGGGATGCCTATGGGTTTATCAGCTGCCTTACGGCCATCGACCTGGACGGGAACATTCTGTGGCAGCTGGGGGAGCCTTCCGGAAACAGTCAAAAACATGGCAAAGTATCCGCCGATATGCCCTTCCAGGTGTATGACATTGACGGGGACGGGGCGGACGAGGTTATCGTGGGGCGGAATTTTGAGATACAGATCCTGGAGGGAGCTACCGGAAGGGTGAAAAAGGCCGTCAAGACACCGTATTCCGATGAGGACGACAGCGCCCTGATCGGCGTCCCCTTTCAGACATATGCCTTTGAAAGAATCAATCCGGACGGTATCAGGATCTGCAATTTCAGGGGAAAGGACAGGCCGTCGGACATTCTGATCAAGGATCGGTACTGCCGGGTCTATGCGCTGGATGAAGATCTGAACCTGCTCTGGAAATATCAGAGCGATAAGAATACGGGGCATTGTCCCCTGCCCGTGGATATCAACGGGGACGGCAGGGACGAAGTGCTGGTGGGTTACAACATGCTCAGCGCAGAGGGAAAGAAGCTGTGGAGTTATCCGATGGAAACGGATCACACGGACGAGATTGTCATGGGAAAGTTCCGGGGGGACGGCAGGGGATACTTTGCCTGTGTGTCCGGAACCCAGGGATTTTTCATCGGCGACTTTGAGGGAAACATCGTGGCAAGGGATCTGATCGGCCATGCCCAGAGGGTCAGCGTGGCACATTATTGCAGGGACAGGGAAGGCTTCCAGATCGCAGTGACCAATTTCTGGGGGCATCAGGGCGTGATCTACCTCTATGACGCGGACGGAAACCAGATCTGGGAGATGGAAAACGAGAGGAACGGCAATCTGGTGACGCCCGTGAACTGGGACGGCAACGGTGTGGAACTGATCCTTACCAACGCGGATCCGGAGAAAGGCGGCCTGCTGAACGGGGAAGGCGTGAGAGCGGTGGCATTCCCCGATGACGGACATCCAACGCTGTGTTGTGAGGCCATAAATCTTTTTGGCGATGAGCGTGAGGAACTGGTATGCTGGGATTATCACAGCATGTATATTTACACTCAGGAGGATAATCCGAAGCCTCAGACTTATCATCCTGTGAAATTTCCTCCTTACAACGCATCCAACTACAGGGGGGAATATGCGTACCCCGGGAAATGCTATCTTGATTTTTGACAGTTCAGCCATGCAACAATTCACAGATTGCGCGTGGGTGCTTGCACACAAAGCGTGATCTGCGAATTGCTGCATGGGCGGAGCGCCCTCACATGAAGCCAAAAGGCGGCTCTCGCGGCATTCGTCACATGGACATGCAAGCATGTCCGCTTGACTCATTGCACGCGGAAATAAAAGATGAGCCGCACAGCGGCGTCGGATGCGAAGCAGACGCTGAGGAGGGGACTTGCCCACCTCGTTGGGAATGCGAGGACTGAACTGTTACCTTGTTTTTTCATAAAACGGTTTCAGCAGATTGATATTTTGGACTATTGATGATATGATTCAAAGTGGCATAATGTAGGATCCAATTCAACCACGATGGAAAGTATTAACTTTGGAGGTATCAGTATGATTGACCGAAAAGAACTGGTGAGCGGACACAATCCGGTGCTGGAGGAGATGGATAAGGAATCCGCCCTCACAGTGGGAAACGGCGAATTTGCATTTACGTCGGACGTTACAGGTATGCAGACGCTGTATGAGGAATATGATGTATTGCCCCTGTGCACTCTGTCCCAGTGGGGCTGGCATACAAAGCCTGTAAGTGATGTAAGATATGAGTATACCCTAAAAGATCTGGAGATGACGGCATATGATGTCTGTGACGGCAGGCATGTGGGTTATCCCAAGAAGGAGTTTGCGGGGAATGAGGAAGTCTATCAGTGGCTCAGGAAAAACCCTCACAGGTTAAACCTGGCAAGGATCGGCTTTCGCTATAAAGGTGAGGCGATCCGTTCGGAGCAGCTGACAGATATTCACCAGGAACTGAAGCTATATGAGGGAATTTTGGAAAGCAGTTTTGCGCTGGATGGTATTCCGTGTAAAGTACGGACGGCATGTCATAATCAGGGACAGGACCAGCTGGCATTTCTGGTGGAGAGCCCGGCCCTGGCGGATGGAAGGCTGACAGTGGAGATGTGCTTTCCCTATGGGTCCCCCGACATTACTGCATCCGACTGGAAGGCGGAGGAACTGCATACCACAGAGACCCTGGGCAGGACGGAACAGGGAATCCTGATGAAAAGACAGCTGGACAGGGACTGCTATTATGTGGCGGTATCTTCCAACGGTGAGATCAGGGAACAGCTTTCAAGGCACACCCTGACTGTGAAGGCAGAGAGCGGTGTTCTTGAACTGTCAGCCGCATTTTACGCGGCTGACAGTGTATGCGGGCAATATGCAGCAGAGGGCAATAGGGAAGGCGGGATGACGAAAGAAGCGGTTCCGGCAGAAGTATACCTGGAAAAGCTGGTGGAATCCGCTCCTCGGATCATGGAGGCAAGCCGCCGGGGCTGGAAGGACTTCTGGGAAAAGGGAGGCATTATTCGTCTGAACCAAAGCAGGGATAAGCGGGCATGGGAATTGGAGCGCAGGATCATCCTGTCCCAGTACCTGATGGCGGCCAATTGCAGCGGCTCCACTCCGCCCCAGGAGACAGGGCTTACCTGTAACAGCTGGTATGGAAAGATGCATCTGGAGATGTATCTCTGGCACTGTGCATGGCTGCCCCTCTGGAACCACTGTGAACTGCTGGAGCGCAGCCTGAAATGGTACAGGGAGCATCTGCCTGAGGCGATGGAGAATGCGGCAAGGAATGGCTATCAGGGTGCACGCTGGCCCAAAATGGTGGCAGTGGAAGGCGTGGACGCGCCCTCCCCCATCGCACCGCTCCTGGTCTGGCAGCAGCCCCATATCATTTATATGATGGAAATGCAGTACCGCGGCGAAGGGAAGCAGTCGTTCCTGGAAGAGTACTGGCCGGTTGTGGAAGAGACAGCGCGGTTTATGGTGGATTTCGTGGTGTGGAATGAAGGACATGGCTGTTATGATATTCCTGCACCGGTGATCCCTGTCCAGGAGTGCCATAAGGAAACCGACACGGTAAATCCTGCCTTTGAGATAGAGTACTGGAGAGTCACGCTGAGGATTGCGGCGGAGTGGGCAAAGCGCCTGGATAAAACGCCGGATGCCAAATGGCTGGAGGTGGCTGACCATATGGCGGAACTTGCAATGGATGACGGCGTTTATCTGGCCCATGAGAACTGCCCGGATACGTTTACGGCGTATAATAAGGATCATCCGTCCATGCTGGGCGCATATGGATTGATAGAAAGCGACCGCGTGGATCCGGAGATCATGAGAAACACATTACATCTGGTGGAAAAGTGCTGGCAGTATCCCACATTATGGGGCTGGGATTTCGCGCTGATGGCCATGACCGCAGTGCGTCTGGACGAGCCGGAGCTTGCCGTCAGGCTGTTGCTGAAGGATACGTTGAAAAACTGCTATCTGGCCAGCGGAAACAATATGCAGGTCAGCAGGAAGGATCTGCCCCTGTATCTGCCCGGAAACGGCTCCCTGCTGCTGGCAGTGGCGGCCATGGCCGCAGGGTATGAGGGATGCGACAGGGAACTGCCCGGTTTCCCCAAGGACGGAAACTGGACCGTGGAGTTCGAAAATATACAGAAACTGCCGTAAATAACAGACGTGTCATGAAGCGAGGAGACATCTGCCATTGACCGTGGAATGGATGTTATGGGTAATTGCCTAAATGGACAGCAAGGAGGATATCTATGAAAACAGTAGAGGTAAAACTGCCGGAGATTCCGGAAAAGCGTTTTGTGATCACAGAGTATGGCGCAGTGCCCAATGGAAAGGAATCTAACACGAAAGCCATCGCGGCTGCCATTGAGGCGGCTTCCCGGGCAGGCGGCGGAACCGTGGTGATCCCCGCGGGTGTCTGGCTCACAGGTCCCATTGAGCTAAAGTCGAATATCAATCTGTATACGGAGAAGGGCGCACTGGTGTCTTTCGACAAGAATCCGGAAGAATATCCCGTATTCCTTGCGGACTATGAGGGGCAGCCGCGCATCCGCACCGTATCCCCCATCCATGCCAGGGAGGCGGAGAACATTGCCATTACCGGATACGGGATCTTCGACGGGAACGGACAGCTCTGGAGACCTTTGAAGGAAATGAAGGTGACGAAGAAGCAGTGGCAGCAGTGCCTGGCGAAATGCCCCTGTGTGGTGAAGGGTAAGGAAGGCGGCATCTGGATGCCCACGGAAACGATCTATCGGGGCGCCGCGGAGGGAGAACCGGATGTGCTTTCCCCTGATGCAGACATAGAAGCAGCTTTAAAGAAGGCGGCGGAATTTTATGATTATTTCCGTCCCGTTATGGTAAGTATCGTAAAGTGTGACAGGGTGCTCATTGAGGGCGTGACGCTTCAAAATTCCCCCGCATGGAATGTACATCCCCTGTTTACCACCAACCTGACCATCCGCAGCGCCAGCATCAGGAATCCCTACTATGCCCAGAACGGCGACGGGCTGGATCTGGAATCCTGCAGCAGGGTGCATATCCATGACGTACAGTTTGACGTGGGAGATGACGCCATCTGCATGAAATCGGGCAAGAATGCCGTGGCGAGGAAGATTCCTGTTCCCACGGAGAATGTGTATATCCATGACTGCGTGGTCTATCACGGTCACGGCGGCTTTGTGGTGGGCAGCGAGATGTCCAGGGGCGTGCGCGGGGTTACTGTGGAGAATTGTACTTTTGTGGGGACAGATGTGGGGATCCGCTTTAAGAGCGCCCTTGGCAGGGGCGGCGTGGTGGAGGATATTGACATCAACAATATTTACATGACGGATATTGTGAATGAGGCGATTATCTTTACCATGGGATATGTGCTGTCCAATTCTGACGGTTCCATAGACGAAAACCCGGAGGAGGCGCCCCGGGAGGATGTGCCTGAATTTAAGAATGTGAGAATGCGTAACATTAACTGTACAAGTGCAAAACAGGCGATCAAAATAGAGGGGTTAAAGCAGCTTCCCATCCATGATCTGCTGGTGGAGGACTCCTATTTCAGAGCAGAAATCGGTTATACGGATAGTTATGCGGAAAATATCGTTTTGAATAATGTGGCAATAGATTACTGTTGAGAAGATGCCCTGTGACAATTTTGGAATGCTTTCCGCCAGTGTGCCAGTATATTGTTGCATTAATCCGGAAGTAAATCAGTGCCTGGTGTTTGCATCAGCGCAAGGCGGCTCTGAACAGTAGCAATGATTCAGGTAATTGCAAAACCCGCATTTGACAAACAGACTTTGGGCAATTCGCTCTTTCGCAATTGCCTATAGCAATGATTGGGTGAAAGGTTGAAAACAGTAGTATGTACATTATCGTGGGTCTGGGGAATCCCGGCAGGGATTATGAAAATACGCGGCATAATATTGGATTTGACGTGATCGACAGGCTGGCCGACCAGGAAAATATCGGCGTGCTGGAAAAAAAGCATAAAGCCGTGATCGGCAAAGGCGTGATTGCAGGAGAAAAATGTATCCTTGCCAAACCTCAGACATTCATGAATCTCAGCGGAGAGAGTGTGCGGGCGCTGCTGGATTATTATAAAGCGGACGAAACCACGGATCTGATCGTGGTTTCTGATGATGTCAGCCTTGACGTGGGACAGCTCCGGATCCGTAAAAAGGGCAGCGCAGGAGGGCATAACGGATTAAAGAACATTATTGCAAACCTGGGACATGACACTTTCATGCGGGTGAAGATGGGCGTGGGGGAAAAGCCCAGGGGATGGGATCTGGCAGACTATGTGCTGGGGCATTTCCCTCCCCGGGAGCGGGAAATCATGGATGAGGCGGCAGAACGCGCGGCCGATGCCATTCGGATGATGATCGCGGAAGACGCGGACACGGCAATGAATGAGTATAACAGAAAGGTATGACAATGCAGGCATTATTGGCGCCTCTTCAGGAACTGGCGGAGTTTGACAGCATCCGGAAAGCGGTGGCGGGGGGACATGCGTCCGTTGCCCTGACCGGCTGTGTGGATTCCCAGAAACTTCATATGATTTATGGCATCAGCGATGGCTTGAAGTGTAAAGTCATCGTTACTTACAGTGATGTAAAGGCGAAGGAATTATACGAGGAATACAAGTTTTATGACAGGAATGTCATGCTGTATCCGGCGAAGGATCTGATCTTTTTCCAGGCAGATATCCACGGGAATCAGTTGGTGAAGGAGCGTGTGAAAACGCTCCGCAGGCTGATGGAAAGAAAACCCGTAACCATTGTCACCACCTACGCAGCGCTGATGACGCCGCAGGCTTTGTGGAACCGTGAGCGGGATGTCATAGACGTGGAAAAGGGAGGCATCCTTCAGGAGAAGGAACTGGCGGAGAAGCTGGTATCCATGGGATATGAGAAAAGCTATCAGGTAGAGAGCCAGGGACAGTTCTCCGTACGGGGCGGTATCATTGACATATTCGACCTGACGGAGGAAAATCCCTATCGTATTGAGTTGTGGGGGGACGAGGTGGAGTCCATCCGCAGCTTTGACATTTTGAGCCAGCGCTCCATTGAAAAGCTGGAGAGTATTTCCATATTCCCGGCCACGGAATTTGTGCTGGATGAGGACAGAATCAGGACGGGCCTGAAAAGGCTGGAGCAGGAGGCGGCAAAGCAGGAAAAGCTGTTTCGTGACCGCCATTGTCCGGAGGAGGCCCACAGGATTGCAGTCCAGATCAGGGAACTGCGGGAACAGCTCCTGGAGTTTCACAGCAAGGTCAACCTGGAAAGCTACATCCGCTATTTTTATGAAGAGATGGTGACACTGCCGGAGCTGTTGAAGACAATGGGAGAAACTGCGTTTTTCCTGGAGGAGCCGGCACGCCTGAAAGAGCAGGCGGATGCGGTGGAGCTGGAATTTCGGGAGAGCATGGCGCAGCGTGCGGAAAAGGGGTATATCCTTCCGGGCCAGATGGATATCCTCTACAGCGGGGAACAGGTGGCGGCGTCCCTGAGCGGCGGAAGCGTGGTGACGGTTGCCGCCATGGAGGGAAGGACGGGATACTTTAAGCCCAGGATAAAGCTGGATGCATCATCCCGCAGCATTGCGTCCTATAATAACAGCTTTGAGGCGCTGGTAAAGGATCTGGCAATGTACCGGAAGAAGGGATACAGGGTGCTCTTGCTGTCCGGCTCCAGGACCAGGGCAAAGCGTCTGGCGGAGGATCTGCGGGACCGGGAGCTGGCGGCTGTGTACACGGAAGATCCCTTTCGCACGGTACAGCCGGGAGAGATCCTGACCTATTACGGGTATGTCGGAAAGGGATTTGAGTACCCGTTTCTAAAATTTGTGGTGCTTTCCGAGACGGATATCTTTGGCTCTGAGAAGAAAAAGAAGAAGTCTAAAAAGCTTTATCAGGGACAGAAGATCAAGGACTTTAACGAACTCAAGGTGGGAGACTATGTGGTGCACGAAACCCATGGACTTGGCATCTATCAGGGGATCGAGAAAGTGGAGATGGAGAACGTGGTCAAGGACTATATCAAGATAGAGTACCGCGACGGCGGCAACCTCTATGTCCTTGCCACGGGGCTGGACGTGATCCAGAAATACGCTTCCTCCGAGGCGAAGAAGCCCAAACTGAACAAGCTGGGCTCCAAGGAGTGGGAAAAGACCAAGACAAAAGTCCGGAGCGCAGTCAATGAAGTGGCGAAGGACCTGGTGGAGCTTTATGCCATCAGGCAGCAGAGCCAGGGCTATGTGTACGGCAGGGATACGGTGTGGCAGCGGGAGTTTGAGGAGATGTTTCCCTTTGAGGAGACGGAAGATCAGCTGGCGGCCATCGCCGACACCAAGGCGGATATGGAGAGCGCTAAGATTATGGATCGTCTGATCTGTGGCGACGTGGGCTACGGTAAGACGGAGATCGCCATTCGGGCCGCATTTAAAGCGGTACAGGAGGGAAAGCAGGTGGTGTATCTGGTGCCCACCACCATCCTGGCCCAGCAGCATTACAATACCTTTGTCCAGCGGATGAGTCATTTTCCGGTGAACATCCGGCTTATGAGCCGCTTCCGCACGGCTGCTGAGATCAAAAAGACCATTTCGGAATTACAGAAGGGTATGGTGGACATCGTCATCGGCACCCACCGGGTGTTGTCCGACGACGTGAAATTCAAGGATTTGGGTCTGCTCATCATTGACGAGGAACAGCGTTTTGGAGTGACCCACAAGGAGAAGATTAAGAAGCTGAAGGAAAATGTGGATGTACTGACCCTTACCGCCACGCCCATTCCCAGGACGCTCCACATGAGCCTGATCGGGATCCGTGATATGAGCGTGCTGGAGGAGGCGCCGGAGGATCGTCTGCCCATTCAGACTTTTGTGTGCGAATACAACGAGGAGCTGGTGCGGGAGGCCATCTCCCGTGAACTGGCCCGGGAGGGGCAGGTTTACTACGTCTACAACCGCGTCAACAACATTGCGGATGTCGCGGCGAGGATCGCCGCCCTGGTGCCGGAGGCGACGGTGGCCTTCGCCCATGGCCAGATGAAAGAGCGGGAACTGGAGCGGATCATGTTCGACTTCATCAACGGGGCGATCGATGTGCTGGTGTCCACCACCATTATTGAAACGGGCATGGACATTTCCAATGTCAATACCATGATCATCCATGATTCGGATAATATGGGGCTTTCCCAGCTGTATCAGCTGAGGGGGCGGGTGGGGCGTTCCAACCGCACCGCCTACGCCTTCCTCATGTATAAACGGGATAAGATGCTGAAGGAGGTTGCGGAAAAGCGTCTGGAAGCCATCCGGGAGTTTACGGATCTGGGCAGCGGCTTTAAGATCGCCATGCGGGACCTGGAGATCCGGGGCGCAGGGAACCTGCTGGGCGTACGCCAGCACGGCCATATGGAGGCGGTGGGCTACGACCTGTACTGCAAGATGCTGAATGAGGCGGTCCAGACCCTGAAAGGCGTTACTGTGGCGGCGGATTTCGCCACATTGATTGATCTGGATGTGGATGCCTATATTCCCGATACTTATATTGTCAATGAGGTGCAGAAGCTGGATATTTACAAACGCATCGCGGGCATTGAGAACAGTAAGGAGCGGGATGATATGAAGGATGAGCTGCTGGACCGCTTCGGTGAAATCCCCAGGGCAGTGGACAACCTGCTGAGGATCGCACTGATCCGCGTGGCGGCCCATGGACTTTACATGACGGAGATCAAGGGCAAGAACGAGAGGATCGCTTTTACCTTCCGGCCGGATGCGGCCATCGATCCCGCGGGAATCCCGGAGATACTGGGAAAATACGGGCAGAGCCTCATCTTTACCGCATATGGGAATCCCTTCTTCACCTATAAATATAAAAAGACGGGACTGGTTGAGACGGACGCGGAACTTTTACTGAGTAAGACGGAGGAACTTCTGGAAGAGTTTAAGGGAGTTTTATTACCCTTGTAAAATGATATCTTCTATTCAGAACAGAACAGGGCAAAACAGATTCTGAATAGGAGGTACTTTTTATGAAGGGTTATTTCACACAGAGCGGTTACATGGGACTGGTGGACGGCAGCTATATCCTGTTTGCAAGCGAGGAGGAATACAGGGAGTATTTGGCTGGCGTTATGTAGTCAGGTTACCCGGAAAATTTAACTGTTAAGCAGTATAAACAATAGTGAAAGGTGGTAGAGAGAATGTTATTTATATGTTATCCCAAATGCTCGACTTGTCAGAAGGCTAAGAAGTGGCTGGATGAGCATCATGTAGAATATACAGAACGGCACATTGTAGAGAACAATCCTTCTTATGAAGAATTAAAGACATGGTATGAAAAAAACGGGCTTCCATTGAAGAAATTTTTTAATACCAGTGGTTTACTTTATAAAGAAATGGAACTGAAGAACAAATTGCCGGAAATGAGCGAAGAGGAGCAGCTAAAATTACTTTCCACGAATGGTATGCTTGTGAAACGTCCGATGATTGTGGATGGAGATAAGGTGCTTGTAGGATTTAAGGAAAGCGAATGGGAGAATTTTTTGTTATAACGATGAGAGAACTGTGAACAGAAATCGAAAATGATCTGTATCAAATGGAATCGGAAAAGAATGGGAAACGGATAGAAATATTTCAAGTTTTGCGAGTTCGAACGCCGGGACAGAGCGTTACCCCAAATGCAAAGCCCTAGTATGGCATAAATTAAGTTGTTGATATTTTTAACATCTGGTATAATAGACTT
>CANDMD010000008.1 GCA_947385725.1 uncultured Lachnospiraceae bacterium
TCGATGCCAACGGTATTGTAAACGTGTCCGCAAAGGATCTGGGCACCGGCAAGGAACAGCATATCACCATCACAGCAGGCTCCAATATGTCCGACGAGGATATCGAGAGGGCGGTTAAGGAAGCTGCTGAGTTTGAGGCGCAGGATAAGAAGCGGAAGGAAGCGATCGAGGCAAGAAACGAGGCGGATTCCTTCGTATTCCAGACCGAGAAGGCTCTGGAGGAAGTGGGCGACAAGCTGGCTGACAGCGACAAGGCTGCGGTACAGAGCGACCTGGATGCCGTAAAGGCTATCCTTGAGAAAACCAAGGATCAGGAGATGAGCGACAGTGATGTGGACGAACTGAAGGCTGCAAAGGAGAAGCTGACCAACAGCGCCCAGACCCTCTTCACAAAGATGTATGAGAACATGCAGCAGGCCCAGGGCGCGGCGGGCCCCGATATGAGCGGCGCGGCAGGCTCTGACATGGGCGGCGCATCTGCTTCCGCGGATGATGACGTAATTGATGGAGATTTCAGGGAAGTCTGATCATATAAAATGATGTACAAGGGCAGGCAAGAGGTATAAGTATGGCAGAGCAGAAAAGGGACTACTACGAGGTTCTTGGCGTTGAGAAAAATGCAGATGATGCTGCGATAAAAAAAGCATATCGTGTGCTGGCCAAAAAGTATCACCCGGATATGAATCCGGGTGATGCCGAGGCTGAGAAAAAGTTTAAGGAAGCTTCCGAGGCATATGCGGTACTCAGTGATCCGGACAAGAGAAAGCAGTACGATCAGTTCGGCCATGCTGCCTTTGAAGGAGGCGCAGGCGGAGCCGGCGGCTTTGATTTCAGCGGAATGGATTTCGAGGACATTTTCGGAGATCTTTTCGGAAGCTTTTTCGGAGGCGGCAGGAGCAGCAGGGCAAGCAGCAACGGCCCCATGAAGGGAGCCAACCTGCGCACCAGCGTCCGCATTACATTCGAGGAAGCGGTGTTCGGCTGCAATAAAGAGATCGAACTGACCGTCAAGGAAACCTGTAAGACCTGTAACGGTTCCGGGGCAAGACCGGGAACCAGCCCCGAGACCTGTAAGCGGTGCGGCGGCAAGGGACAGACGGTGGTGACGGAAAATGCCTTTTTCGGGATTACCCGGAGTGTGAAGATATGTCCCGACTGTCAGGGAACCGGCAAAGTGATCAAGGAGAAATGCCCCGAGTGTTACGGATCCGGTTTTATTTCCATGAAGAAACGGTACTCCGTGGATATTCCCGCAGGCATCGACAACGGCCAGTCCGTCCGCAAGCCCGGACTGGGAGACCCCGGCATCAACGGCGGCCCCAGGGGGGATGTGCTGGTGGAGGTCATTGTGGGGCGCCATCCCATCTTCCAGAGGCAGGATATGGATATTTATTCCACCGTTCCCATGTCTTACGCGGTGGCCACGCTGGGAGGGGAGGTCCTGATCGATACGGTGGACGGCAAGGTTATCTATGATGTAAAGGCCGGCACACAGACCGATACCAGGGTACGGTTAAAGGGCAAGGGTGTTCCTTCCTGGAGAAACAGGGATGTCCGGGGCGACCATTATGTGACGTTGGTGGTGCAGGTGCCTGACAGGCTGAGCCATGAGGCAAAGGAGCTGCTGCGTCAGTTTGACGAACTCACCGGCGGCTCCCTCCATGCCGCAAAGAATGCCACAGGCCAGGGCGGCGGAGACGATCCGAAAGATACGAAGGACGCCAGGGACAGTAAAAAGAAGAAATTCTGGAAATAAGAAATTCTGGAAAAAGAAAGAACTCTAAGCGTTAATATTCGCGAATTGTTTTTATGATGTAGTGTGTAGCGCCGCATGATCCGGATGAGGGATCTGCGGCGTTGGGTTTCCTATGGAGAGAGTGAGCCGATGGCAGAGGGAAAGAAGTGGCAGTTTGACCTGAATGAATATGTCCGGCAGGGCGAGCCTGAACAGGCTGAAAAGAGCGAAGCATGGCAGACTGCCATCGGCCTGCAGCAGGTGGACGGTCTTTCCACCTCGGATTATCTTCTGGACACAGCGAAGGAACATATCCAGGGGAAAATTAGTATCAGGGAGGCTCAGGAGCGGATTTACGCCTACTATGAAGCACAGTCTGACCGGAAGGAAGTGGAGGACGGCACAGAGGAGGCGGATATGGTATCAGCCAGGATCACAGAACTTTTGGGAGAAAAGACCTTCCAGTTCTCGCCGGCAGAATATCAGAATATTCATCGCAGAATGTTTGAGCGTGTTTTTCCCCATGCCGGACAGTTTAGAACCTATAATATTACGAAGAAAGAGTGGGTGCTGAACGGAGAGACTGTTATTTATGCATCCTGGGAGAGTATAAGGGATACGCTGGATTATGATTTCCGGATGGAAAAGCAGTTTTCCTATGAGGGGTTATCCATGGGGGAATATATCCGTCACCTGGCGAAATTTGCATCGGATATTTGGCAGATTCATCCGTTTTGTGAGGGAAACACCAGGACAACGGCGGTTTTTATCATGAAATACATGAAAACATTTGGCATGGATGTGAGGAATGACGCTTTTAAAAACAATTCCTGGTACTTTAGGAATGCGTTGGTCAGGGCGAATTATAATGATTTCCGAAAGGGCATCCATGCAACCACACGGTATCTGGAAATGTTTTTCAGCAACCTGTTGTCAGGGACAGGGTATGAACTGAAAAACAGAGTTATGCATGTGGACTTTAAAGAAAATCCTCCTTATTTATAATATTGCTCTTCGGTTTTGCGTATATACTCTCCTTTTGCCCCGATATACATTGTGTAGTTGTGCAGCATAAGAAATTCCTCATCTTCCATTGAGATGGTGGTTCCGTCGATAATGTTCTTATATATGTTATAAGCTTTTTTCACATCACCGGTCATCATCGAAATCAGACGCTTGCCGCAACCCGCTCCATATCCTCATCTTTTTTGGAAGCTGCCGGGTCGTTAAGCTGTCTGAGACGGGACTCCGCCTTGGCAAAACTCCTAAATGTTCCGTAGGGATCGACTGCCGCTTCCCAGCTGACGGGAAGCGGCTCATTCATCGAACTCACGGCACTTCTGAATGCATCTAAGTCGGAAGTGATTCTAATTGTGTTCATCTCTGAATCGGATGCAGTCTGTTCGGCAGTAAACTGTTGTCCTGCCACGGAAATGGATACGGTATCCCTGCCTGAGCCAGACCTGGTTTCGCTTTCGGCTTTACTGTCACTGTGGGATTTCGATACCTTTTCCTCAGCCATTCCCTTATATGAAACCTGATTCCTATCATAATTTATATTAATATGCAAGAAGATACCCCCTCTTTCCGTTTGCATACAAAGTATATCGGAGTATCTGTCATGGCTTTAACCGAGAGAAACCGCCGTTAGGCACATTATCCAACGGATTGATGCCACATCATAACGGTTCAGGCAGGGAACCGAACTGTTATTCCACATCGACATAGGAACGGCTTGTCTCGTCAAACCGCTGTCCCTCGTAAAGACCCAGCGCCGTATTCCTGACTTTCAGCTTCACAGTCTGTTTACCCGGCTTCACATATTCTGCGGGGATGCGGTAACCGTATGGCTGCCATGCGCAGGGAGCGGTCTCATATCCCCCCACATCCATCCGCACCGAGTCGGAAGGCATGGTTCCCGCCAGCTTTACCATCAGGAAACCGCCGCTGCACTGGGGCAGATCGATCTCTCTCTCAAACACGGTGGTTCCGCAGTAAAACGGCAGTCCCAGGGAAACCATGTCCTTCATTTCCCCCTCTTTTTCCTCGGGGACAAGTGCCCAGAGTCCCTCCTCCTTAAACACGCCGAATCTGCCGAACAGGTATAAGGGATTGCGGAAACCGCCGAAGGACTGGCCGCTTTTTACACGGACCGTGATCCGGTTGACGTCCTCTTTTAGATGCGCTCCGATATCCGTGGCCAGCTTTGTGTCCAGGAACCTGTCCGGGGACAGTTTTCCGGCGGTAAATTCTTTCGCCTCTATCCTGTGCCCGTTGACCGTGATCTCCCATTCCCCGAGGAAGGTGCCGGGTTCCATGGCCAGATAGATTTCCCGGCGGGTCGTTCCGGAATCCTCCCATAAGCCTCTGCACAGGAATTCTTTTTCACACAGTATCTCCGCTTCCGGAAATTCCAGTTCCTTCGGGCACCCGAAATATCTTCCCTGAGTGACGGGAATAGAGAAGCCGCCCGCCTCCATCTGGTCGATCAGGGGGGCGGTCTCCAGGTACGCCGACTGGCCGTCCGGGAGGGATACGTTCCACCAGCCGAGCCGCAGGGCGTTCATGCCCTCTGTGCGGAAATTCCAGATACCTTCCGTGCTTACCTGCGCCTGGGAAATTTCTTCTCCGGGTTCCTGCTCGCCAAACAAAATTTTACCCAGTTCTCCGTCCTCCAGGCAAAACGCTTTGGCATCAAAAGCACACATCCTGACTGTGCAGGAATGGCCGTCCACATCCAAACGGAATACTCTGTCAGCCGGACTGCTGTTTACCAGGAACGCAACTCTGCGGCCTTCGCCGTCCTTTCCGAAGAAATGCGGAACGCCCTCCATTCCCAGGCCGTCCAGGGGCACGATGCCCAGTCCGTCAGAGAGCTTCTCCCCCAGCCATTCCACCGCCTCTTTCACACCGGAGGCAAAGAAACAATCCCCGCACTCCCTGGAATCCAAAAGAGAGTCTTCCATAAACAGACGGAGCGCTTCCTTCCCGTCTACCCCGAAGCGCTCCGGCAGACTCCGCACCGTATCATTTTGGTCTGTGACCGGCTCATGGGGGACACAGGAAACGGCACAGACCCGCCCGCCCCGGTCCATAAACTCTTTCAGCTTTCCGGCTCCGGCCTCCTCCAGGTTCGTCATGGGCGGCAGGACGACACAGTCATAATACTCGCCGTTGACCGCAAACCGTACCCGTCCGGAAGCTTCCGACACTTCTCCCTCCGCAAAAAGCTCCGGGTCTATAATATAATAATCCAATCCCGCGCTCATAAGTCCTGTCTGAAGCTCCGCGAAGGCATCCTTCAGCTTCCTGGCCTCCCGGGGCTCTGCCGTCCATGCGGAGGTCACAGGATCCAGCGCCAGCAGCCTTACATCCCTCCTGACAGATTGAAGAAGCTTTCCCAGATCCTCCGCATATGCGGTTATTTTCTTCCCATCCTCCCACCAGG
Source organism: uncultured Lachnospiraceae bacterium (assembly GCA_947385725.1). Classification (GTDB taxonomy): domain Bacteria; phylum Bacillota; class Clostridia; order Lachnospirales; family Lachnospiraceae; genus Acetatifactor. The sequence continues at coordinate 5,184 of CANDMD010000008.1, forward strand.
GCATCTGGAAAAATGCCGAGGGCGGGGCATCGTGCTTCTTAAGCCCGTCCGCGGTGTAAAAGAATCCGTGGATGACAAACCAGTCTATCCCAAGCACGCCCAGCCAGTCAAACATCCATTTCATATCCTGCATCGTCATGCCCCAGCCTATGCTGTGGCCGACCTCGCACAGCGCGGCAGGTTTTCCGTAGAAGTGTGCCGCGGAAGCTGCAAACTTGCCGTTGGCCCGGTACTTTCCCTGTACCATAAGGGGAACATCGCCTGCCTTCTGGTGTCCCGCGTCTATCCCCGGCACATGGACATATTTCAGCTGCTTGCTGCGCAGAATGGGTTTTTCACCTATATACAGAAGACCGTTACGGCTGCACCAGTCATAAACCTGTCTGTCGTAGGCATCGATGAAAGCGTCCGTGGCAGTACACCAATAGGCATACCTGACCTTGGCCGAGATCTCGCCCAGATCCTCCCACAGAGCCGGAAGGCTGTCCTCCAGGTCTATGCCGAACCTGTCCTTCACCAGACCCGGAAGCAGAGGGGACCATGGCTGGCTGTCCGGGAAGGCCGTGATCTCATCTGTAAAAAACCCCTTTACCGTCTTTCCAAATTCGTCGCCGATCTCTCTCTTATAACGTTCATGGGTCAATTCTATAAAATACTTTGTGGCTTCCGGGTTCAGGGTATCCACAAAATTTTCAAAATATTTGAAATGGTCGAACACCGCTTCTGTGACAAGATATACCTTCCACCTGCTGTCCGGCGCGTCCGAGGGAGCCTTCCAGGCCAGCGTCCTGTCCGGGTGTCCGGTAAAGTAGCGCTTTTTGTTGTAATGAGTCAGGCCACTGTACTGGAATACCTCCTCTTCGTAACAGGTTCCCACAAATTCCCGCAGATCGATAAACTCGTTGAAGCGTATCTTCTCACCATCCATGCGGTAGGCTCTCGCAAGCACCACCCTGCCCCAGGGGGCGCTCAGCGTAACGCTCTCACCGCCCTTAACCTGGCAGACGCTTTTCCTCAGCCTCTTGCACAGGTATTCCGGATGTCCCAGCATCACCTCCCCCGCGCATACGCCGCTGGGATACGGATATTCGTCGTAGATCCACACATCCAAGTCATTGTCGCGGGCGGTGCGCACTGCCAGCCTTACCCGGTCGAAAAATGCCTTCGACAGATAAGGGATCTCCATTCCCTGGCGGGGATGGATCATGAACCCAGGTATCCCCTTCGCCTTCATCTCCAGAATCTGACGGACAATTTCCTCTTCGTCCATCTCCCCGTTCCAGAACCAGAACGGCTGCATCCCCAGCTTAAATTCTTTTCCTGTCATAACGCGTCCTCCTGAGGAACTGCAAAGATATTTCTTAACAGTTCCGAAACATTACAATACGATTTACAGTTATCCCTTGACAGCCCCCAGCATAACGCCTTTCTCGAAAAACTTCTGCAGCAGGGGGTAGATACACATGATGGGAAGCGTGCTCACCACAATCAGGGAATACTTTAACAGCTGCACCGCCTGAGGGTTGTCCGCACTCCCCACATCTGTAAGCATATCATTGTTTAACCCCTCTATCAAGATGTTTCGCAGGACAAGCTGTAAGGGGAACTTGTTGGCGGAACGCAGGTAAATTGAGGCGTTAAACCAGGCGTTCCAGTGGGCGACACCATAGTACAGGACCATAACGGCCAGCGTCGCCTTGACCAGCGGAAGCATTACCTGTAAAAGGATCTGCCTGTGCCCTGCGCCGTCGATCTCCGCCGCCTCCGAAAGGCTTTCCGGCACGGCCATAAACGCGCTTCTCATGATCAGCAGATTGCTGGTGGTGATGGCTCCCGGGATGATAAGCGACCAGAGGGAGTCTATCATACCGAGGTCGGATACATTTAGATAAGTCGGGATCATGCCGCCGTTGAAATACATGGTCACAATGATCAGTATGGTAAAGGGCTTTCTCAACATAAGCTTCCTCAGGGAGATCACATACGCGCCCATCACTGTCAATACCATGTAAAAGCATAGACCCACAAACAGAACGATAAGCGTATTACGGTAACCGCTCATCACAAGCCTGTTGCTGAAAACCATGCGGTAGCCGTCCAGAGTGAACTCTTTCAGGGGAAGGAGCAGCATCCCGTCGTGGGAAATCAGCTTCACCGGGTCACTGAACGATGCAATGACCACATAATATAGCGGATAAAGGCAGGCAAAGCCCACCAGGCTCAGGAAAATATAGTTAAACACCGTAAAAACAGTATAACCTTTGCTTTTATATCTCATAATCATCCTCATTTCTGCGCTGCCGCGCAAAGTCATGCCAGCTCTCATTTGTACTCTCAGCCAAGCTGCCCGTAAGCTTACGAAGTTTGCCCTTACAGGCAGGCGCACCATCTGTAAGCCATATTACCACAGCCCCATGTAAATGGTCTTCCTGGAAATCTGATTGGCCATCAGCACAAGCATGAAGTTAATCACGGAATTAAACAGTCCCACCGCCGTACTGAATCCCCAGTTATACTCTAACAGTCCCTTTCTGTATACAAAGGAGGAAATGACATCCGCGGTGGAATAGATTTCCTCGTTATACAGGAGAATTATCTTTTCATGGCCGATACTCATGATCTGGCCGATCCTTAGGATCAGCAGCATGATAATGGTAGGCATGAGCCCCGGGAGCGTCACATGCCACATTTGCTTCAGCTTTCCTGCCCCGTCAATCCTGGCCGCCTCATACAGACCCTGGTCAATACCGGACAGGGCTGACATATATATGATGGCGTTCCAGCCCACCGTCTGCCACAATCCGGAAAAAACATAGATGGGGACGAAAAAGTTCTCCATGGACAAAAGGGAATAAGTACCGTCCACAATGCCAAGCTTCTCCAGAAAACCGGTTACAATCCCGCTGTCGGCCACAAAGAGACGAAGCATGCTGCAAATGACCACCAGTGAGATAAAGTGCGGCATATAGGAAAGAGTCTGTACGGTTCTTTTGAATTTCGTGCTCCTGACCTCGTTGAGCAGGAGCGCCAGCATGATCGGCGCCGGAAACGTCACCAGAAGTGTGCTGAAGCTGATCACCAGGGTATTCTTCAGGACGCGGCCAAAGTAAAAAGACTTAAAAAAGGAAATGAAGTGTCCGAAACCATAACTGGAAGTCCAGGGACTTTCCCATACCCCCTTTGCGGGAGTAAAATCCTTAAAGGCCACAAGTATGCCGTACATGGGCTTATACGCAAACAGGATATAGTACAGCGCCACCGGAAGGAACAGCAGATAGGCCCCATAGTTTCTCTTAAGGTCTTTGCCCAGGCGGATCCCGAAGGACTGCTTTGATTGCTTTCCGGGCGCAGGCAGTTTTGCATGTCGCGCGTTGTCAGTTTTTCTCATTTTAACCCTCATTTCTGCGCTGCTCGTCAAAGCGCTTTTTCCTTGGAAGTTGGATCAGGTATCATCGAGCAGGGAAGATTTTCCCTACTCGCCGCGCGCCCCATGCGCCGCCTTAGCGGCATATTTCATCTGCATGGGGCTGCGCATAAACAGGGGCAGGAACACATTCGGATCCCCGCCCCGTCATTCGTCTACAGTTACCTTGCGTAATATTCGTCCGTAGCTGCCTGTATGATCTCGGTCAGGCGGCCTATTCCCATAGACTCCAGAGTCGCAAGATATTCGTCAAAATGGTCAAGGGATTCCGTGCCGCGCACAAACTTGATGGTCATCTCATTGACATATGTCTTAATGTCACTTCTCAGGCTGCTGTATTCCGCCAGATCCTTCTGCGCGATGGCAATCTTTGGCAGGAAGTATTCCTCCACCGTAGTGTCGTCCCATATATCCCATGCCGTAAGCTGTTCCGGCATGGAAGCCGACTGGAGCTTCTGCCTCAGATCCTGCACAAAGGGACCGTTGTCCCAGGAAAGCGTATATTCCGACATCGCTTTTTTTACGGTCAGGCCGTCCGGGTTATGCATGATGTACTCCGTATACTGGGGTTCTCCGTTCACCATTTCATAGCTCTCGCCCTCCACTCCGAATACATAGAGCATATGACCCTCGTCCGTGTAGCCATAGTTCAGGAACTGAGCCGCCAGCTCTTTGTTTTCACAGCTGTTTGTGATGACCGCCGTCTTGCCGATGACGTCCGTCTTATAGAATCCGTAAAGCGATTTGTCCCCGCCGTTTGCCACCAGATTGTGCAGACCCGCCAGACTGTAGTCCTTCACATCCCTGTTGGTCTGCAGCCATGTGCCGATGCCTCCTCCCAGGGCGCCCGTGGAAACTCCGGAAGCGCCAGAGAGCATGTTTGCCGTAACGGTGGCCGCATCATTTGTGGCGAAATTGGCGTCAAGCAGTCCCTCATTGTAGAGCTGGTTTAAATACGCAAGCACATCCCTGTACTCCTTTTCCGCGTATCCTATGTGCACCGTGCCGTCCTTCTGATAGACATCCCTGGTGACCAGCCCGAAGGGAGAGGTGATTGTGCCGTAATCCAGGAGCTCTTCCAGGTTTTTGGAAGTAAACGTCATGGGAATCTCCACATTCAGTTCACTTTTAAACCTTGAGAGCATATCATGGAACTCTTCCGCCGTATCGATCTGGGTCACATCAAGTCCTAACTGCTCACACCAGTCGTCCCGCACTGTCAGTCCGTATCCCGTCTTGATCTTGTCGTCGCCCATGATAAAAGTAAATCCGAATACCTGGTTCTGCTGGTTGGTGCTGCCCTTCATGATATTCTCGTCGCTGTTAAGCACTTCCCAGTAGTCAGGGGCATTTTGCTGTAAAAACTCCGCATCCATGGGAAAGATCACACCGTCCTCTATGGCTTTGATCTCACCTCCGCTGTAATTGTTCTGGAAGTTAAAAAGGATAATGTCGGGCAGATCGGGAGACGCAAGCAGCAGGTTCATCGCTTTATTATCCGCCACATGCACCATCTCAAGCTCCACCCCGGTCTTCTCCTGTACTGCCCTTCCAATGGGAAGGTCTGTCCAGGAGTCAAATCTGTCCGACCATTCATTGGCAAGTGCCATTCCAAAAGTAAGCTTCTCTGTCCCTTGAATCGGATAAGTGACGGATGCGCCGGTGTCAGGCGCTGGTGTCTCTTCGGGCGCCGCCGAGCTATCTTCCTTATTGCTGGCTGCGACGTTTCCCTGAGGCTCCGAAGAAGCGGTGCCGGTGTTTCCCCCATTTCCGCAGGCCGTGAGTCCCGCGGTCATTCCGGCTGCGATACATAAGGCGATACATTTTCTGATTTCCTTTTTCATTGGGTGTCCTCCTTATTGGCTGTGACATATGACTGTTTGCTGTGTCTGATGCCATTATATAAAACCGGGCATACTGTGGTAAGTGACAATATCCTTTTCAAACGGACAAAAAGCGGCAAATATATGTGAAACACAGATTTTGTCCGCTCCTCCGTTTTATTGTCCTGGACTTACATTTTTCCCTTTGCTATAATGATTGACGAAGTGAAAGGCATGGTAATTATCATGAGAAAAGAAGAAAAAAATATGCCTGCCGGGACAGTCCTTGTACGGTGGATCATGACCTGTATCATTATCCTGCTGATTCCCGTCGTAAGCATCATTATCAATTTTCTCATCAGCCGCAGGATTATAAACGAGCATGTCCGGGACAGCCACGGGGTGATTGTGTCTTCCCTCCAGGACGATATTGACGAAAAGCTGCGCAGCATAAATAATCTGAGTTATCTGCTCATATTGGACAGCAATTTTTTAAAGCTGCCGGAGAGTGCCGACGACCATGAATTTTTCCAGCGGGCGCAGGCCTGTTATGACGTCCTGAACAACTACCGGTATATCCATAACGATATGGGGATTATCCTCTACTATCCTTCCAGGGACTATATCGTTACGGGAGGTGTGTCCAATTCCTCTTCTTCCATATACACCTCCATGAGTTATTCATACCGCGGCGAAATGCCCTCTTACGAAGAATGGATGTCAGTCATAGGAGGTGACTATACAAAGTCCCGCTACTTTATGAGCGATTACTGCAATTACAGTGTTATCGGTTCTCCGTCTTTCGTATTTGCATGCACCAATCCATTTGTAAACAGGCAGGAACTGAACTATAATATATTAGTGACCACCGGCAGCCGCTTTATGAAAGAATCCGTGGAAGACCTGGAACAACATACTTTTTTTATTTGCGACAATAAGGGGAACGTATTATACCGTTTTGGCGATGCCCTTGAAAATGTCACCGCGATCCCTCCGGACGCCCTGGACGGGCATACCATTGTAAACCTTTCCGGCAGGGATTATTTCAGCAGCAGTATCCCGTCGGATGTCACAGACTGGCAATATGTGCTCTGCACGCCCTCCTCCCTGTACTTAAAGGATTCCGCTGATATGCTCAAAATAACCCTTATCAGTACCTTGGCAGCGCTGGCAATGGGCGTTTTGGTCATTATTTTTACCCAATACCGCAATTACAGGCCGGTACGCCGGCTTGTGGAATCCATCCCCGCTGCCATCAAGGAGACCAGGAATAACGAGTTTATGCAGCTTGAGGCATACCAGGAGGAAATGCACAGGCTTAACCGTACCATGCAAAGCCGCCTGGAGGATATGTCGCAGAATATTCAGAAAATGTACTTTTACGCTAAATTGAAGGGGATCCGCCTGCATACCAGGGAACAGGACATCATAAGCGCCATGCCCCTTGACTTTTCCGGAAAGCGTTTCTGTATTGTTTCCGTTTATGCCGGAGGCGAAAGCTTTTCGCCGGACGATACCTTAAATGTATATGTCTAAAATATTTAAAAGCCACACGGGGGAGGGACTGCTCACTTATATCAACCAGGTGCGGATAAAGCATGCCAGGGAGCTGCTTGCATCCTCCGGCATAAACGTAGATGAGATTGCCGTTATGGTGGGCTTCTCAAATTCCCGTTCATTCCGGCGTAATTTCCAGAATCTGACAGGAGTCACGGCATCGGATTACCGCCGCAGGGCACAGTCAGATATGTCACAGGAATAAAATGCCGACGAAATATACCAACACCAATATGTCAGCGCACATATTTCAATGTAAATATACCTGAGGAGGACAAATTATGACACAAAAACCAAACGTGATCTTTTTCTTTACCGACCAGCAGCGCTATGACACCACCGGGGCAGGCGGAAACCCCTGCGGCCTGACGCCCAATTTTGACTCCATGGCCTCGGACGGGACTTACGCCCAATATGCCTTTTCTCCCCAGCCGGTCTGCGGTCCTGCCAGGGCGGCTCTGCAAACCGGCAAGTACGCCACAACCACGGGAAATTTTAAGAATGCCGTCGTACTGCCGGAGGAACACCGGACCATGGCGGACTATTTTAATGAGGCCGGATATGACACGGGGTATATCGGAAAGTGGCATTTGGGCGAGGGCAGGGCTGCCGTGCCGGAAGGACAGCGGGGCGGCTATCGCTGGTGGCTGGGAGCCAATTCCCTGGAGCACACCTCCACCGCCTATGACACCACCGTTTATGACAATGACAACCGTCCGGTCCGGCTTCCGGGCTACAGGGTGGATGCACTGACGGACGCTGCCATACGCTTTATCGACGGAAGGAAAGATTCCGGGAATCCCTTTTTCCTCTTTCTCTCCTTTCTGGAACCTCATTTTCAGAATTGCTTCGACGATTTTCCCGCACCGGATGTCTACCGGAATGTTCCGCCCGCCTATATGCCGCCGGATCTGGGTGCATTGTCCGGCACGGCGTGGCAGCATATGGGCGGCTACTACGGAATGGTCAGGCGTCTGGACGAGGCGCTGGGCAGGATAAGGGATGTGCTGAAGAGCCTCCATATGACGGAAAATACTATATTGGTGTTTACGTCAGACCATGGCTGTCACTTCAAAACCAGAAATGCGGAATATAAGCGATCCTGCCACGAAAGTTCCATCCGTATACCCCTGTCCTTTTACGGGGGGCCTTTTACGGGAGGCGGAAAGCTGCGGGAGAAAGTGAGCCTGATAGATCTGGCTCCCACCGTCCTGGATGCCTGCGGCCTCCCCGTGCCGGAGGATATGCAGGGAAGAAGCATTATGCCATATGTGCGCCATGAAGAGCCCCTTCCCTCCGGCAGGGACATCCTGATACAGATCAGCGAGAGCCAGGTGGGGCGCGCCATCCGCACAGACAGATGGAAATATTCTGTGGAGGCGCCTGACAGGGATCCTGTGAAAGACAGCTCCAGCAGGGAGTATACGGAGGCGTTTCTCTATGACCTGGAGCATGACCCTTATGAGCTTCACAACCTGATCCATTCCAGCGCCCACGAAAAGGTCTGCCTTGCCCTGGCGGAAAAACTGAAAAAACGTATGGAAGAGGCCGGGGAGGAAGTCCCCGTCATACATCCGGCGCCGAAGCGGAAAATCGGCCAGCTGATGGTATTCGATGGGGAGGAAAACCTGTAAACCGTCTATCCGATTGACTTTTACGTCATATGGAAATACAATAGTAAGCATAAAAACCAATTGGGAGCAGGAGAGGCTGTGATGGCTGTAGCAGTATGAAAGACTTTGAGAGCATGCTTTGTAAATTATATATTGTATTCCTGATGGGGGTTCTGCCCCTTTACACGGGAGGAACCTACTGGAAGCTGGGCGATACCAAATATATGCTGTTCCGCAATGTGACGATGATCTGTCTGGGGGCATGGCTGGCGGTTTCGCTGATCCGCGGGGCGATTGCCCTCATCGGCGGGGCAAGGCGGCTTCCCCGGCTCAGCGTGACGGATCTCTGTATGCTGGCTTATGGAGGGACGGTACTGGTCTCGGCGCTGTGCAGCCCTTTCGGTCGTGTCCCCTGGATGGGCTACCCGGAATGGTATATGGGCGCTGTGTCGCAGGGCATGTTCATCGGGATTTATTTTTTTCTGTCCAGATCCTGTGACAGAAGCCGGATTCCGGTCTATGCAGGGGAGGCGGCTCTTGCCCTGGTATTTCTGATCGGCTTTGCCAACCGCATAGGTCTTGACCCGGCAAAGCTGATGCAGCCTTTTACCAGCAGGAGCTGGGAGTACAGCCATATGATCTCCACCATCGGCAATATCAACTGGTTCTGCGGTTTTTGCAGCGTCATGCTGGGATTTCCGGTGGCAGGGTATTTAAAGGGCAGAGGGAAGGCGGAATTGCTGCTGCATTATATAGTGAGCGTTATGGGACTGGTGCTTTTGTGCATCCAGGGCAGCGACGCGGGACCTCTGATCGCGGCGGTGTGTATCGGAGTCAGTCTCTTATACGGCTTAAAGGATAAGAAGATCTTTCAGCGGGGACTGGCTCTGGCCTCGGGAATGTGTCTGGTGATGGCAGCGTATGCGAAGATCGTGACGATGATGGGCGGGGAGGCTATGGCGGCGGTTCCCGCGGACGGGATTGGCCTGGACAGGATGGCCTGGAACGGGTGGTGGCTTATCGGCGCAGCGCTTCTGGTCCTGGCAGCAGTATTCGGAAGGCTTTCGCGGCGTGCGGCGGGGAAAACGGGAATTGCGCTGATGCTCTCGGGCGGTCTGGCAGTGGCGGCGCTGGCGGCCGTATATGCGCTGCGGATGCCGGAAGGAGACGGCTGGGGCAGCGGCAGGGGCGGACTGTGGCGGTTTGCATGGCAGGGATTTGTACAGGGCGGATTCCGGCAGAAGCTGGTGGGAGCGGGGCCGGATTGCTTTGCCAATTATATTTATTCCACGCTGCCGGCGACACAGCTGACTCCTACGGAAGGATTCTGGACGGGAACCATCTATGCCAATGCCCATAACGAGTGGCTGAATACACTGGTGACTCTGGGGATATTGGGAACGGCAGCCCTCGCAGGTCTCTATATCGGCAGCGTCAGGAGGTATCGGAAGCTGCCTTTGGGAATGCTGGCTGTTGCCATGTACGGGATCAATTCCCTGATCAGTTTCCAGCAGGTGCTGAGTACACCGCTGCTTTTCATGGTGTTGGGGCTGTGCGAGTATCATATGAGAAATTTGGACCAGGACAGCGCAGTAAAAACAGACCGGGACGGCGCAGCAGAAACAGATAAGGACAGTGTAGCAGAAACAGACAAAGGCGGCGCAGCAGGCAAGGGGAGCGCGCAAGGGATATCATGATGGAAATGGAAAAGGATAAAGAAGCAGAAAGGAATACAGAGGTATGAAATGGATCAAGTTTCGGGTAAAGACGACCACGGAGGCTGAGGACATCATTATCAGCACCCTCTACGACATCGGCCTGGAGGGCGCCCAGATTGAGGACAAGGTGCCTCTGACCGCCCTGGAGAAGGAGCAGATGTTTGTGGATATCCTGCCCGACGGGCCGGAGGATGACGGGATTGCGTATCTGAATTTCTTTGTGGAGAAGAAGGAGGACGGAACCCTGGAGTTACAGGGGGAATCGCTGAAAGTGGAAGAGGCGCTTGAGAGGGTGGAGGCGGAGCTGGAGGATGTAAGGGGCTTCTGTGAGATCGGGGACGGGACCGTGACGGTGGATGAGACGGAGGATATCGACTGGATCAATAACTGGAAGCAGTATTTCCACCAGTTTTACATCGACGATATTTTAGTGATCCCCTCCTGGGAGGATATCAAACCCTCCGACAGGGACAGGACGATTCTCCACATCGATCCGGGCACTGCATTCGGCACGGGGATGCATGAGACCACCCAGCTGTGTATCCGGCAGCTGAGGAAATATATTACCCCGGAGACGGAACTGCTGGACGTGGGAACGGGCAGCGGAATCCTTGCCATCCTTTCCCTGATGTTCGGGGCAAAGCATGCGGTGGGCACAGACCTGGACGAATGCGCCGTGGAGGCGGTGGCACAAAACTGTGAGGATAACGGCATCGAAAGGGACAGGTTTGACATGATGATCGGCAATATCATCACGGACAAGACAGTGCAGGACAAGGTGGGGTATGGCCGCTATGATATTGTGGTGGCGAATATCCTTGCGGATGTGCTGGTGCCCCTGACGCCTGTGATCGTAAACCAGTTAAAGCCCGGCGGGATCTATATCACCTCCGGAATCATCCATGAGAAAGAACAGACAGTGCGGGATGCCGTGGAGGCAGCCGGCTTTGAGATCCTGGAGGTGACACATCAGGGAGAGTGGGTCAGCGTAACAAGTGTGCAAAATCTTTCAGCAAAATGAAAGATTTTTTGGACATCGACAAATATTTCAGTATAGTGAAAGATTTTCGTGACTGCTGACAAATCTTTCAGTATGCTGAAAGAGGAGGTGGTTTCATGATATACAGGGAACATTATATAGCACCTATTCGCGAGTTTTACGATTCTGACCTGATCAAGATCATCACAGGAATCCGGCGTTCCGGCAAATCTGTAATCTTAGAGCAGGTTATGCAGGAGATCAAGGAAGGAGAGACTGTTTGAGAATCTGGTAAATTTTGTTTTGCATTCCAACAGCAGGATTATTTCGGCTAAATCCATCCATGATTATGTAAAAAGAGAGCATACTTCCTGCTCCATAAATACGATCATGAAGTACCTGGGATATCTTGAGGAGGCTTATGTCATAGACACCGTAAAGAAATATTCTACCAGAACCAAAAGAGAACTCAGTTACTACGCAAAAATATATGACGCCGATGTGTCGCTTAATTCATTGCGGTGCATGGATAATCGTTATGACCTGACACATAATCTGGAAAATATCGTATACAATGAACTGGTTTATATGGGATACCAAGTGTGGGTGTATGATAATGCCGGAAAAGAAATTGACTTTCTGGTGCAGCGTGGCAATAAAAAATATTTTATACAGGTGGCTTTCAGTGTGGCAGAAGAGAAAGCCTATACGGGAGAATTTGGCGCGTTTGCCAGCATTGACAATTTATCGCAGAAAATCTTGGTCACCAATGATGATATTGATTATTCAACCAGCACGGTTCGGCATATTAAACTGAGAGATTTCTTATTGCTGAATTGTCTGGATGAAAAAGAAAGGTAAGTCCATGTATCAGTTTTTTGTAGAACCATCCCAGATCAACACACATGACAGATGTGTCACAATACAGGGCAGCGATGTAAACCATATCCGTAATGTGCTTCGCATGAAGCCCGGTGAGGAGTTGAACGTGAGCAACGGGCAGGACGGGAAAGAGTATCGCTGCGCCATTGAAGCTTTTGCGGAAGACCAGGTGATATGTCAGCTTCGCTTTGTGAAGGAGGACAATGTGGAACTGCCCTCCAGGGTATATCTGTTTCAGGCTCTTCCCAAGGCGGATAAGATGGAACTGATTATTCAGAAAGCCGTGGAGCTTGGCGTTTACCGCATCATTCCTGTGGCCGCCAAGCGCTGCGTGGTAAAGCTGGACGAGAAGAAAGGGGCGGCCAGGACCGCCAGATGGCAGACCATTGCCCAGTCAGCCGCCAAACAGAGCAGGCGGGGCGTCATACCGGAGGTGTCAGGGGTCATGGACTTTGCCCAGGCCGTAAAACTGGCGGCAGGTATGGCTGTGAAACTGATCCCCTATGAACTGGCGGAGGGGATGGACAGGACGAGGGAACTGATCGACCGTCTGGAACCCGGGCAGGATATCGCCCTCTTTATCGGGCCTGAGGGAGGATTTGAAGCGTCGGAGATACAGCTGGCGGTGGACAGCGGGGTCATTCCCATCACACTGGGGAAGCGGATCCTGAGGACAGAGACGGCAGGCATGACGGTACTTTCCTGGATCATGTACCGCCTGGAAGGAGCACAGCCCTGAGGGGAGCTTTTCCTTCTGGATTGAGATTCCGCGGGACGGAAACACGGAAATCAGGATGGACAGTGTATCAAAGCTTTGTCAGAAACGGGTTTCCTGCATAAAATAGAGATATAGGCAGCGAATCAAATAAAAGGGGGAAATAGAATGGAAGTGTATCTGGACAATTCCGCTACCACACGTGTGTTTCCGGAAGTCGCGGAATTGATGACAAAGATCATGTGCGAAGATTACGGCAATCCTTCCAGCCTTCATATAAAGGGAATGCAGGGGGAAAATTATCTGCGCTACGCCAAGGAGACTCTGGCGCAGATCATGAAAGTGAATGAAAAGGAGATCTTCTTTACCTCCGGCGGCACGGAGTCGGACAATATGGCGCTGATCGGCTGTGCCACTGCCAACAGGAGGCGGGGCAGTCATCTGATCACCACACAGATCGAGCATCCGGCGGTTTTGCAGACCATGCATTATCTGGAAAGTCAGGGGTATCGAGTGACCTATCTGCCGGTGAACGGCTACGGACAGATATCGCTGGAGGATTTGCAGAGGGCAATGACCCCGGATACGATCCTGGTGTCCATCATGCATACCAATAACGAGATCGGTTCTCTGCAGCCGGTGGAGGAGGCAGGCATGCTGATCAAGCGGGTGAATCCGAATGTGCTGTTTCATGTGGATGCGGTCCAGGGCTTTGGCAAGGCGAAAATCTATCCAAGGAGAATGAAAATCGATCTCCTGTCTGTGAGCGGTCATAAGATTCACGGACCCAAGGGGATCGGTGTGCTGTATATCGGTGAAAAGGTAAGGATACAGCCCCTGCTGCACGGCGGCGGGCAGCAGCAGAACCTGCGCTCCGGCACGGACAATGTATCCGGCGCGGCGGCGCTGGCAAAGGCGGCGGATCTCCTCTATAAGCACTACGATGAGGATATTGCCCATCTGTACCGCTGTAAGAAATACTTTATGGAGGGTATCCGGAAGCTTGAGGGAGTGACCATCAACGGACTGCTTCCCGGAAAGCCTGACGGAGAAGGGACGGCGCCCCATATTGTCAGTGTGTCCTTCTCGGGAGTGCGCAGCGAGGTGCTGCTCCATGCATTGGAGGAAAAGGAGATCTATGTCTCCGCGGGAAGCGCCTGCGCGGCGCGCAAGCCTCAGCCTTCCGCAACCCTGAAGGCCATCGGCGCGAATAAATCCCAGCTGGAGTCCACCATTCGTTTCAGCTTTTCCGTTTATACCTCGGAAGAAGAATTGTACTATACATTACAGACATTGTATGATAAAATTCCAATATTGAGGAAATATACAAGGAGCTGAGAAGTCTGAGAGAAGGTTTCTGGGCTTTGGAAAGGTATGGACTGAGAAATGAAGTTTACCGCTTTTTTGATAAAATACGCCGAGATCGGCATTAAAGGACGGAACAGATATCTGTTTGAAGATGCCCTGATCCACCAGATCAAGTTTGCCCTGAAAAAGTGTGAGGGGAAGTTTCTGATCCATAAGACCCAGGGAAGGATCTATGTGGATGCGGAAAGCGATTTCGATTATGACGAAGCTGTGGAGCATTTACAGCATGTCTTTGGCATTTCGGGCATTTGCCCGGTGGTCTATGTGGAGGACGAGGGATTTGAAAAGTTATGTGACACGGCTGTCACATATATGGCAGATGTGTACCCTGACCGGAATAAGACCTTCAAAGTACAGGCGAGACGTGCCCGCAAGAATTACCCAAAAGAATCCATGGAGATCAACAGGGATCTGGGAGAAGCGCTTTTGCAGGCCTATCCCGAGATGCAGGTGGATGTCCATGAGCCGGACATTCTGTTAAACATTGAGATCCGCGAGAAAATCTATATTTATTCGGAGGTCATTCCCGGCCCCGGAGGAATGCCGGTGGGCACAGGCGGGAAAGCGATGCTGCTGCTGTCGGGGGGCATCGACTCGCCTGTGGCGGGCTATATGATCGCGAAGCGGGGCGTGAAGATCGACGCGGTTTATTTCCATGCGCCTCCTTACACCAGCGAGAGGGCAAAGCAGAAGGTGGTGGATCTGGCAAGGATCGTGTCGCGGTATGCGGGACCGATCTATCTGCATGTCATCAACTTTACGGACATCCAGCTTGCGATCCATGAGAAATGCCCCCACGAGGAGCTGACTATCATCATGCGCCGCTATATGATGCGCATTGCGGAGCATATTGCAAGGGAGACGGAATGCCTGGGGCTGATCACCGGCGAGAGCATCGGACAGGTTGCTTCCCAGACCATGAATTCCCTGATCGCCACCAATGAGGTGTGTGAGCTGCCTGTGTACCGTCCGCTGATCGGCTTTGACAAGCAGGAGATTGTGGAAGTGTCTGAAAGGATAGGCACCTTTGAGACCTCCATACAGCCCTTTGAGGACTGCTGTACAATCTTTGTGGCAAAGCATCCTGTGACCAAGCCGAATCTGAATGTGATCCGCCGCCATGAGCATCATTTGGACGGGCAGATTGAGGAACTGGTCCGGAAGGCGCTGGAGACGGATGAACTGATTATTGTGGAATAGCGTGGGAAGGACTTCTGAATCCCGCGCGGTAGAACGCAAATACAGCGTTCTGCTTCTTGGCCTTAGCTGTCATAGGCGGCAACGGGAAGGCGGGCGCGTGGAGAAATGTATAAAGAGAAGCATATAAAAAGAAAGCCTCAAGGTGTCTGTGCACCTTCGAGACTTTCCCATCGCTGTCATAGGAACGATTACGCAGACTTTTTATGGCACATGGTGTCAGAGACTGCGTGAATCTTATATAGTGTAAGGCTTCAGGACTTCCAGAACCTCGTCTGTGCCATCCTCTGAATGGATATTCAGGTCGATGGGCTTGGAGAGATCCAGGCTGAAGATTCCCATGATGGATTTAGCGTCAATAACGTATCTGCCGGATACCAGGTCAAAATCATAATCAAACTTGGTAATGTCGTTTACAAAGGACTTTACCTTGTCAATGGAATTTAAAGATATCTGAACTGTTTTCATGCTTGTTACCTCCTTATCTTGTCATACCTTTGAATCCATATTAATGGTTAAGGGGACAAAAGTCAAGGTGAAAGCCGTACAAAAAAAGCGGGGAATCCTATGAAAAATGTAGCATTGCATAATCTCGGATGCAAGGTCAATTCTTATGAAATGGACGTAATGCAACAAATATTACTGGAAAAAGGCTATCAGATTGTGCCTTTTGATCAGACGGCAGATATTTATATTGTCAATACCTGCACTGTGACCAACATTGCGGACAGAAAGAGCAGGCAGATGCTTCACCGGGCGAAACAGCTCAACCCCGAAGCCATCGTGGTGGCGGTGGGCTGCTATGTCCAGACAGGGCAGGAGACCATAGAAAAGGATGGCTGCGTCGACCTGGCCGTCGGCAATAACCGGAAGAGGGATATCGCTGAGATCCTGGAGGAATATCTGGCAGGCCGGGAGGAAGCGGACCAGAAGGAAACCTGCAGGGGGGGAACAGAGCAGAAGGAAGCAGACCAGAAGGGAGCAGGCCGGAAGGAAACCCACAGGGGGGAAACAGAGCAGAAGGAAACAGACCGCGGGGAAGCCCGCCGCGGACAGGCATTTTTGCCGCAGGACAAGACCCTTCATGGGACTACGATACTGGATATCAACCACACAGAGGAATACGAAGAGGTGACGCTGAAACAGACCGCGGAGCATACCAGGGCCTATATCAAGATCCAGGACGGCTGCAACCAGTTCTGCTCCTACTGCGCCATCCCTTACGCCAGAGGCAGGGTGAGGAGCAGGAACCCGGAGGATGTGATGAATGAGATTCGGGGGCTTGTGGCGGCAGGATATAAGGAGGTAGTGCTGACAGGCATCCACATCAGCTCTTACGGAATCGACTTCGAGGGGAAAAAAGCATATTCGGGAGAGAGCAGCCTGATTGACCTGATCGAGAAAATTCACGACATAGAGGGTCTGGAGCGGATACGCCTGGGCTCGCTGGAACCTCGGATTGTGACAGAGGAGGCGGCAGGGAGACTGGGCGGACTGCCGAAGCTCTGCCCCCACTTCCACCTGTCCCTCCAGAGCGGCAGCGATACCGTGCTGAAACGAATGAATAGACATTACACCACGGGGGAATACTATAACGGAGTGGAGTACCTGAGACGATATTTTCCCCGTCCTGCCATCACCACGGATATCATTGTGGGGTTCCCGGGGGAAACGGAGGAGGAGTTCAGGGAAACAGAAGCCTTTCTGGAAAGAGTGCGCTTTTACGAAATGCACATCTTTAAATATTCCAGGCGGGAGGGTACGGCGGCGGCATCCATGCCTGCGCAGGTGCCGGAACAGATAAAAACACGGCGCAGCAATGTACTGCTGGCGCTGGCAAAGCGGCAGTCCACGGAATTCCGCAGACATTACATAGGCAGCGGGGCAGAAGTACTTTTGGAAGAGGAAAAGGAAATAGAAGGGACGTCCTACCTGATCGGGCATACCAGGGATTATGTGAAAGCAGCGGTGGCAAAAACACCAGAACTGCATGTAAACGATACTGTGAGGATACATTTTCACAGGTTGTTGACAGAAGAAATTCTTGTATAACTTGAATTTTGAATACAAATGAGGTAAGATAGGAGGAAGTAGAGTAATTTGCAACGGGAGAATAAGGGAGATATGCAGGATTTAGGAAACACACAGTACTTCAGGGTGGAGACGGAGCCGGAGACAGGGGTGAGGGTGGTACTGTCCACCGTATACGAGGCTTTGACGGAAAAGGGATATAATCCGGTGAACCAGATCGTAGGGTACATCATGAGCGGCGATCCCACCTATATTACCAGTCACAAAAATGCCCGCAGCCTGATCATGAAAGTGGAGCGCGATGAACTGGTGGAAGAGCTGCTGACAGAGTACATCCATGCGAAAGACTGGAAGTGACTGCTGACAGAGTACATCCATGCGAAAGACTGGAAGTGACTGTGGACAGAGTACATTTACGCGAAAGACTGGGAGTGACCGGAGGAGAATTATTTTATGCGCATTATGGGTCTGGATTTCGGTTCTAAGACGGTGGGCGTCGCCATCAGTGACAGTCTGCTTGTGACGGCGCAGGGAATTGAGATTATCCGCCGCAAGGAGGAGAACAAGCTTCGCCAGACGCTGGCGAGGATCGAGGAACTGATCGTGGAATATGATGTCAGTGAGATCGTTCTGGGTCTGCCGAAACATATGAATGGCAGTGAGGGTGTCCGGGTGGAACTGACCAATGAGTTTAAAGAGAAGCTGGAACGCAGGACAGGCCTGCCGGTGACGCTCTGGGACGAAAGACTGACTACCGTAGCGGCGGACAAGTCCATGATGGAAACGGGTGTGCGCAGGGAAAACCGGAAAAATTATGTGGATATGATCGCGGCGGTCTTTATCCTGCAGGGCTATCTTGACCGCAGGCAGCGTGAACCAGTGTGAAAGGCACGAGAATATGGCGAAATTAGAGAAGATTACTTTTAATCCGGAAGGGCAGGATCCGGTTGAGTTTTATGTACTGGAACAGACCAGGATTAACGGTTTTAATTATATCCTGGTGACTGATTTTGAAGAGGGTGACGGTGAAGCCCTGATTTTAAAGGACATTTCCAAAGACGGTGAGGAGGAGAGCGTTTTCACCATTGTTTCCGATGATGATGAGCTTGCGGCCCTGGCGGGCGTGTTTGAAAATATGCTGGAGGATGTGGAGTTTGTCCAGGATTGACAAAGCTTGTAAAAGTAGACTGCCCCGATATCGGGCCGGCTACTGTTTATAGAACAATACAGCTGCTGAATGAGTTACGTCTGATTGACCGGATCAATTTTGATGACGGTTTTGTGCGCTATGAGATGGGGACGGTTTCTGAGTGTGAACAAAAACACCGCCATTATCATCTGATCTGTATGAAATGCGGTCAAGTGACTTCTGCCCGGGATGATCTGTTGGAGGAACCGGAGGAGAAGCTCACTGCAACCACCGGATTTTCAATTCCCGTGGGCAATGAGGGAAATAGCCGCGAGGTATTTGATTGTGAATCATGAGGTGAAACTCTACAGCGTCTGTAAAGAATGTGGAGGAAATTTAATTGAAGAAAAAAGAGAATAACGGCAGCTCCAAGCTGAAGGTAATCCCTTTGGGCGGTCTGGAGCAAATTGGTTTGAACATTACTGCCTTCGAGTATGAGGACAGTATTGTTGTGGTAGATTGTGGACTTTCCTTTCCGGCAGACGATATGCTGGGGATCGATCTGGTGATTCCGGATGTGACATACCTGAAAGACCACATTGAGAAGGTGAAGGGCTTTGTGATCACCCACGGACATGAGGATCATATCGGCGCACTGCCCTATGTGCTCCGTGAGATCAATGTGCCTGTTTACGCGACCCGCCTCACCATGGGCATTATTGAGAACAAGCTGAAAGAGCATAATCTGGTAAAGGGCACCAAGCGGAAGGTGGTCAAGTTCGGACAGTCCATCAACCTGGGACAGTTCCGGATTGAATTTATCAAGACCAACCACAGTATCGTGGACGCGGCGGCCCTGGCGATCTATTCCCCCGCGGGCGTGGTAGTGCACACGGGCGATTTCAAGGTGGATTATACCCCTGTGTTCGGTGACGCTATCGATCTGCAGCGGTTTGCGGAGCTGGGCAAGAAGGGCGTGCTGGCATTGATGTGCGATTCCACCAATGCGGAACGGCCCGGATTTACCCCCTCGGAGAGGACGGTGGGCAAGACCTTTGACACCCTGTTCGAGGAGCATAAAAATACAAGGATTTTTGTGGCCACGTTTGCATCCAATGTGGACCGTGTGCAGCAGATCATCAACACGGCATATAAATTCGGCAGGAAGGTCTGCGTGGAAGGCAGAAGCATGGTCAATATCATAGAGACGGCCAGGAACCTGGAATGTATCAGTATTCCTGACAATACCCTGATAGAGATCGAGCAGATGAAGAATTATCCCGATGAGCAGCAGGTGGTCATTACCACCGGGAGCCAGGGGGAAAGCATGGCTGCGCTGAGCCGTATGGCCAACGGCATGCACCGCAAGATCACTGTGGGCGCCGGAGATACGGTGATCTTTTCATCGAATCCGATCCCCGGCAATGAGAAATCCGTGACCAAGGTCATCAACGAACTGCTGCGCAAGGGAGCGGATGTGATATTTCAGGACGCCCATGTATCGGGGCATGCCTGCCAGGAGGAGATCAAGCTGATCTATACCCTGATCCGCCCCAAATATGCGATTCCTGCCCATGGTGAGTATAAACATCTGAAAGCCCAGGCGAAGATCGCCCAGAGCCTCGGCATGGACAAGGAGAATGTGTTTATCCTGTCCTCCGGCGATGTGCTGGAGCTGGATGCCAATGACGCGGAAGTCACGGGAAAGGTTCCCGTGGGCGCTATCCTGGTAGACGGACTGGGCGTGGGCGATGTTGGAAATGTGGTACTGCGGGATCGCCAGCATCTGGCGGAGGATGGGATCATGATAGTGGTCATGAGCCTGGAGCGTGCCAGCGGCCAGCTGGTGGCAGGACCGGACATTGTTTCCAGAGGGTTTGTCTATGTGAAAGAGTCGGACGAGCTCATCGAGGAGGCCAGGCAGACCGTGGATGAGGCGCTGCAGAAATGCCTTGACAGGGGCATCAGCGATTGGGGAAAATTAAAGAGCGCCACCAAAGATTCCCTCAGCGATTATGTGTGGAAAAAGACAAAGAGGCGGCCTATGATATTGCCGATCATTATGGAGGTGTAGCTGTTGGTATGAATGAATTGGACAGCGCCGTGAGCGCTTATATTACGGCTATCAAAAGTACGGAGACCTATCGGAATTATGCTGCAGAGAGGGATAAGGTCAGGCAGTATCCGGAATTGAAAGCCCAGATCGATGATTTCAGGAAGCGCAATTATGAATTACAGTCCAACAGGGATACTGATTTCCACAAGATTGACCAGTTTGAAAAGGATTATGAGGATTTTCGGGAAAATCCGCTGGTGGATGATTTCCTTGATGCGGAACTTGCTTTTTGCAGGATGATACAGAGGGCAAACATGCAGGTTACGGCGGCAATTGATTTTGACTGATTATTTTAGGGATTGCCGTGGAAATTCCACCTGTGCGGTTGGACGCTCCAGGGAGCATGGAGGTTGCTATGAAAACAAGTACTTTGAGTGTGATTGGCGCTGTGTTTGGCGCTATATTCAGGGTCGGCGTGGTTGTCTTTGCGGTTTATGCCATTTACAACGGGGCAATGCTGGCTTATGATTATGGCTACCGTATCTTTACGGAGCCTGCCGTTTCGGCGGGAGAGGGCAGAAGCATCACAGTGTCCGTCACGGAAGACATGTCCCCCGTCGATATCGGAGAACTGTTCGAGAAGAAGGGTCTGGTGAGGGACGGAAGGCTGTTTGTGCTACAGTACTATCTGTCAGAGTTTCAGAAGGATGTAGGACCGGGCATTTTTGAACTGAGTACATCCATGACTGTGGAGGAAATGATGAAAGCCATGGCGGATGCCACGGAAAAGCCGGAGGAACCGCAGGAAGATTCATCGAAGGAAGGTTCGTCTGCAGGAAGCTCGTCGAGGGAAGGCTCGTCGGCGGGGAACAGGACGGACTGACAGCTTCCGGTATCCGGGAGAGGCTGTGGGCAGTTCGGCATCAGGTGGCAGTGCTGCGGATTTGACTGCTCCAGTATTCGGGGAGAGGCTGATTGCGCCAGCGCCTTCTCAGGCAACGCTATGTCAGACATGGAGAATTCAGATGATCATTGACGAGAGAATGGCTGCCTTTATCGATTCCTTCGATAAAGGCAATACTCCTTTTTTGGATGAAATAGAGAGAAGCGCCAGAGAAGCACAGGTTCCCGTGATACGGAGATCCATGCAGGGTCTGTTGAAATTTCTGCTGGAATTAGCAAAGCCGAAGAGCATTCTGGAGGTAGGGTCTGCCGTCGGCTTTTCTGCGCTGCTGATGAGTGAGTATGCGCCGGAAGACTGCCGCATTACCACCATTGAAAAATATGAAAAGAGAATTCCCGTGGCGAGGGAGAACTTTCGGCGGGCAGGTCAGGAAGAGCGGATCACGCTTCTGGAGGGCGATGCCACAGAGATCCTGAAGGCGTTGGAGGGCTCCTTTGACTTCATTTTCATGGATGCGGCAAAGGGACAGTATATTCATTTCCTGCCGGATATCCTGAGACTGCTGGCTCCGGGAGGGCTGCTGGTGTCCGACAATGTGCTGCAGGACGGGGATATCATGGAATCCCGGTTCGCGGTGACCAGGCGTAACCGCACCATCCATGCCCGTATGCGGGAATATCTTTATGAATTAAAACACCAACCACAGCTGGAAACGGTGATCCTGCCGGTGGGGGACGGGGTGACATTGAGTGTAAAGAAACGCTGATGAAATCAGCACTTCCTCAGAGCCTCCGGCAGATGCGCACGGATTTGCAGGAGAAGATGCTGAGACGCAGCGAAGCTGCGACATGGAGGTAATGTGAAATGATGGGTTACAGCATCAGGAAAAAACCGGAACTTCTGATACCGGCCAGCAGTCTGGAAGTGTTGAAGACCGCTGTGATTTATGGCGCGGACGCGGTTTATATCGGCGGGGAGGCTTTCGGACTGCGGGCGAAGGCAAAGAACTTTTCCCGGGAGGAGATGGCGGAGGGGATTGCATTTGCTCACGCCCATGGAGTGAAAGTGTATGTGACGGCCAACATTCTGGCGCATAATGAGGATCTGGCGGGAGCCGGGGAATATTTCGGGGAACTGCGGGATATGGAGCCGGAACACTGTGACGCCCTGATCATCTCTGATCCCGGTATGTTCACCATCGCCAGGGAGGTATGGCCCCAGGCGGAGATCCATATATCTACCCAGGCAAATAATACCAATTATGAGACCTATTTATTCTGGTGGAAGCTGGGCGCAAAGCGGGTGGTCAGCGCAAGGGAACTGTCCTTGGAGGAACTGCGTGTGATCAGGGAGCATATCCCGGCGGAGATGGAGATAGAAAGCTTCGTCCATGGCGCCATGTGTATCTCTTATTCGGGCAGATGCCTTCTGAGCAATTATTTTACCGGCCGTGATGCCAACCAGGGCGCCTGTACCCATCCCTGCCGCTGGAAGTACGCGGTGGTGGAGGAAACCCGCCCTGGGGAGTATCTGCCGGTGTATGAGAATGAGCGGGGTACTTTTCTTTTTAATTCCAAGGATCTCTGTATGATCGAACATCTTCCGGAACTGATGGATGCAGGAATTGACAGCCTGAAGATCGAGGGCCGCATGAAGACCGCGCTCTATGTGGCCACAGTGGCCAGGACATACCGCAGGGCAATAGACGACTGCCTTGTCTCTGAGGAAACGTATCGGGGCAATATGGAATGGTATCGGGAGGAGATCGGAAAGTGTACCCACAGGCAGTACACCACAGGCTTCTATTTCGGGAAACCGGATGAAAACACCCAGATATACGACAGCAGTACTTACGTCAATGAGTATAAGTACCTGGGAATTGTGGACTCAAAAAAGGGCGGCCTGGCGGGAATCGAACAGAAGAATAAATTTTCCGTGGGCGATCCCATTGAGCTCATGAAGCCGGACGGTGCGAATGTGGCGGCGACTGTGGAGGAAATGTACGATGACCAGGGGAATGCGGTGGACAACTGCCCCCACTCCAGACAGAGGATCTGGCTGAAGCTTTCGGAGGAACCGGAGGTCTATGACCTGCTTCGGGTAAAGGAATCATAATACAAGGAAGCATGGTTTGGGCAAATAATGCTTTTGATACATATACAGCGGGAAATTTTATAAAAATCCAATTTAGGTATTGCAATTTAAGAAAAAGTAGGGTATCGTATAGAAAACGAGGCGTCAGGCATTTTGTTTTGACGCTTCTGCATATCGGTATGGTCAGAACGAAGATGTTCCAGGTAAATGAGTTTACTTTGGGACTCTTTTTTTACAGAGAGTGCGCAGGAACATCCGCACGCCGGTGTGCCATATAGTGCAACAGGAAAGGGAGAATGAAAAATGAGTGAAACATTGAATGTGGAAGAGATTTTTGCCAGTAAGGTATTTACCCTTGGCAAAATGAAGGAAAGGCTGCCCAGAAGCGTATACAAAGAAGTCAAGAAGATCATGGAGCAGGGAGGCGAGCTTTCCCCTGCGGCGGCGGATGTGGTTGCCAAAGCCATGAAGGATTGGGCGGTGGAGAACGGCGCGACCCACTTTACCCATTGGTTCCAGCCGCTCACCGGCATTACCGCGGAGAAGCATGATGCCTTTGTGACCCATCCCGACGAGGAGGGCAGGATGCTCATGGAATTCTCCGGCAAGGAACTGATCAAGGGAGAACCGGACGCCTCCTCCTTCCCCTCCGGCGGACTGCGGGCTACTTTCGAGGCAAGGGGTTATACGGTGTGGGATATCACCTCTCCCGCCTTTTTGAAGGAGGATGCCGTGGGCGTGATCCTATGTATCCCTACCGCTTTCTGCTCCTACACCGGCGAGGCCCTGGACAAGAAGACGCCGCTGCTGCGTTCCATGGAGGCTGTCAGCCAGCAGGCGCTTCGTATCGTAAGGCTGTTCGGCAATACGGAGGCTACCAAGGTAGTGGCCAGCGTAGGTCCTGAGCAGGAATATTTCCTGGTGGACAGGGCAAAGTATTTACAGCGTGAGGATCTGATTTTTACAGGACGCACCCTGTTTGGTGCGCCTGCTCCCAAGGGACAGGAACTGGAGGATCATTACTTCGGTACGATCCGTGAACGGATCGGCTCCTATATGAAGGATCTGAACATTGAACTGTGGAAACTGGGCGTGACCGCCAAGACCCAGCATAACGAAGTGGCTCCCGCACAGCACGAACTGGCGCCCATCTATGAGACGGCAAACATCGCGGTTGACCATAACCAGCTGGTGATGGAGACCATGAAGAAGGTGGCGGGACGTCACGGCCTGACCTGCCTGCTCCATGAGAAGCCCTTTGCAGGCGTGAACGGTTCCGGCAAGCATGATAACTGGTCTCTTGGCACGGACAACGGCGTGAACCTGTTGGATCCCGGAGATACACCCAATGAAAATATCCAGTTCCTTCTGGTGCTGGCCTGCATTATGAAGGCTGTGGATACCCATGCGGATCTGCTCCGCCAGAGTGCCTCCGATGTGGGAAATGACCACAGGCTTGGCGCTAACGAGGCACCTCCCGCCATTATTTCCATGTTCCTGGGGGAGCAGCTGGAGGATGTGGTAAAGCAGCTGGTGGAAACCGGCGAGGCGGCACATCTGCTGGAGGGCGGCAAGCTGGAGACCGGCGTATCCACTCTGACCGACCTGAAGAAGGATGCCACAGACCGCAACAGGACGTCACCCTTCGCCTTTACCGGCAACAAGTTCGAGTTCCGTATGGTGGGCAGCGCGGACTCCATCGGCAGCCCCAACACGATCCTGAATGCCATTGTAGCGGAAGCGTTCTGTGAGGCGGCGGATCTGCTGGAGAAGGCGGAGAACTTCGAACTGGCTGTCCATGACCTGATCAAGGAATATATGACAAAACATCAGAGGATCGTATTTAACGGGGACGGTTATTCCGATGAGTGGGTAAAGGAAGCGGAAAGGCGCGGTCTGCCCAACATCAAATCCATGGTGGAGGCAGCGGCTACCCTGACCACCGACAAGGCTGTGAAGCTGTTTGAGAAGTTTGGCATTTTCACAAAGGTGGAGCTGGAGTCCCGGGAGGAAGTTACATATGAGACTTACTCTAAGTCCATCAATATCGAGGCACTGACCATGATCGACATGGCGAAGAAACAGATCCTGCCCGCTGTGATCAAATATACGAAGTCCCTGGCGGATACGGTGATCGCTGTGAAGGAGGCCGGTGCGGACACCAGCGTACAGGCAGAACTGCTCGGCCAGGTTTCCGCGAAGCTGTCGCAGGCCAAGGCTGCCCTGGTGAAGCTTGAAAAGGTGGAGAAGGAAGCAGCGGCTATGAGCAATGCCAGGGAGCAGGCATTCTTCTATAAGGATGTGGTGTTCACCGCCATGGGAGAACTGAGGGCTCCTGTGGATGAGCTGGAGATGCTGGTAGATAAGGACGTATGGCCGATTCCCACTTATGGCGATCTGATCTTTGAAGTGTAAGAAATGTGAAAAATAAGGTTCTGTGAGTGTCTGTGCGGGGTTTGGCGAAAAACTCCGCACAGACGGTTTTTTATGTTGAAAACAATTTGCATACTTATTATAATGAGGACAGATGGGCGGCTGTTATCGTATGGAGACTGTCATTACATTATGAGAAACATGAGGAAGAAGAGATGCTGATTTACCTGATGCGGCATGGCGAGACTGACTGGAATAAGGAAAAGCGGTTACAGGGGCAGAGCGATATTCCCCTGAATGAATATGGGGTTGATCTGGCGGTGAAAACAGCCGAGGCCTTGGCGGAGGTGTCCTTCGATATGGCTTTCTGCTCTCCCTTGGGGAGGGCGGAGGAGACGGCCAGGATCATACTCGGAACCAGGAAAACGCCGCTTTATCCGGACGCGCGGCTGAAGGAGATCAATTTTGGCACTCATGAAGGAGTCTGTTTCGATACGGCAAAGCAGGATCCGAAGGATCCCCTGCATAACTTTTTCTGTGAGCCTGATCGGTACGTTCCGCCGGAGGGTGCGGAATCCTTTGCCCAGGTAATGGAGAGGGGGCGCAGCTTCCTACAGGAGAAGGTAGTGCCGCTGGAGGGAGTCTGTGAAAGTGTACTGGTAGTGGCCCATGGGGCCTTTAACAGAAGCCTCCTGAGCCTGGTCATGGGGATGCCGCTGAAGGATTTCTGGCGGATTGCCCTGCCCAATTGCGCGGTATCCATTCTTTCGCTGGAAGAGGGGCGGTTAAAGGTAGTGGAGGAGAGTAAGGTGTATTACGGGGAGCCGGTAAACGGCAGGCCGTGATACATGATTGGTATGTGGCTGTGTTCGCATTTGTTGTGGAAAAGTACAAAGAATCGCTCGTTTCTGTGAGACATTGGATGGAGAAGTGGTCGGGAGCAGGACTCCGAACATAGAGTGGATTTCTATTAAAGCAGATAGGGGGAGAGAGATGACAGAATTATTTGATACCCACGCCCATTATGACGATGAGTCATTTGATGATGACAGAGAGGAACTGCTGCGTGCGCTGCCTATGGAGGGCATTGGCAAAGTGGTGAATGTGGGTGCCAGCCTGTCTACCTGTAAATCCACAAGAGCCCTGGCGGAGCAATACGATTATATATACTGCGCCCTGGGAGTACATCCCGGCGATACGGCGGAACTTACGGAAGAATCCATGGAATGGCTGCGACAACAGTGTCAGTTTGGGAAGTGCGTGGCAGTGGGAGAAATCGGCCTGGACTATCACTGGGATCGGTCTGGCCATGACATACAAAAGAAGTGGTTCCTGCGGCAGCTTGAATTAGCCAGGGAATGCGGAAAACCGGTAGTGATCCACTCCAGGGATGCGGCGAAGGATACGGTGGATATTATGACCTCTGCAAAATGCCAGGAGATTGGCGGCGTGATCCATTGCTTCTCCTATACAAAAGAAACGGCGAAAATTTTTCTTGATATGGGGTTCTATATTGGGATCGGCGGCGTACTGACTTTTAAGAACGCGAAAAAGCTGGCGGAGGTGGCGGAGTATGCTCCTATGGACCGTATTGTGCTGGAGACGGACTGCCCCTATCTGGCGCCGGAGCCTTACCGGGGCAGAAGAAACTGCTCTGTATTGCTGTCCTATGTGGTGGAAGCCCTGGCGCAGATCAAGGGCATTACGGAGGAAGAGGTGCGGCAGGCGGCGTGGAAAAATGCCCATGCTTTGTACAGGCTGTAGTGTAAAGGATTCATTTCATTGGGGTCTTTGTGCAAGTCTGTTGAATTTAAGTATCCGGTAAAATAAAGGAAATTCCACAGATTTTCCCCTTTGCTGTGCATGTCTTCATAAGTAATCTCCTCATGCACCTGGATGTCCAGCGTCCCGCTGTCTAAGACATGACCATAGCGTCTTACGGACGCATTGCTGCCTGCAGGGGGGTTGTTGACTGTGTCACTGTTGTTACGCCTCACTGACGGTATCGGGGAGAATGACCGGCGCTGCTTCCGTCTCATAAGCTGGGGTCTCACCGCTGTCATTTTCCGGGTTTGAAATATCATTCTGCATATCCGTAGGTTCGGAGATCTGTAGGCTCATGACAGACTGCGCCCCGCCGATGTCCACGGTGATCATCAGCACCCTTGAACCATCCGGCCTTATAATGATCTCGCTGCTGGTATTTGTATCTTCTTCCCCGGAAGATGCATTTGGCTCCCTGTCCGACAGGACGCTCCTGCCCTGGCGGTCCGGCGGCTCCTCATCCGGTGTCATCGTCCTGAAGGCGCTTTCTTTTGAGTACGTGCCGACAGCGCAGGGGTGTGATTCTCCGGTGACATAATGATCACGTGGGGAAAACGTTCCTGTGCCAACGCTGCGCCTGACCGCGGTACCGAGAGCACGGCTGCCCGAGGCTGCCCTGTCTGCGTCGGCCATGTGGAGGGCAAAGCTTGCGCCAGGGGCGTTCTTTTTCGTTTCCTTTTCCATGAAAGTGTGATAATCTGACATATTTATCCCGATCATACTCATTTCCTGATTTCTCCTTTCCGAAATCCGCAGTTGATAGATAATTGCGAAATCCTCATTTGGCAAACAGACTTTGGGCACTCTCATTCGGACTTTCGCAATTGCCTAATCCATAGTTGATATGAAAACCTTAAATGAATATCGGCAGAATAAAGGGAAAACCTTCGGATTATGTAACGAAACACTTTACCTATGGACAGGTCTGTTGGTTGTTTTTGCCATTTTTGTGATGGTATGCTGTTATGGTGATATGATAGGATGCGGAATGGATGGAATCGGTTGACTCTCAAAGAGGAAGGCGGTATATTGGAATCATAGATTATGGATTAAGGATACATTGATTATCGTATGAATTGCAGCCTGGATGTGGCATGGGCGGGAGGAGACAGTATATGGCGAGAGTGCAGGGATTGGGAGGCAGGACTTTGAAAAGGTCAGGGTGAGTAATAACTTTTATGTAGACAAGACACACTTCATACGGGAATGGTGGGAGGCGGAGGACGATGTGACGCTGATCACCCGCCCCAGACGCTTCGGGAAGACATTGAACATGAGCATGCTGGAGAAGTTTTTCTCTGTGGAGTACGCAGGGAGGGGTGACTTGTTTGAGGGGCTTTCCATATGGGAGGAGGAAAAGTACCGCAGGCTACAGGGGACGTACCCGGTGGTCTTCTTAAGCTTTGCCAGTGTGAAGGAGACAGATTATGTCTCTGCCAGAAGGAAGATATGCCAGTTGATCGCTGATGAATATTCCAAACGGGCTTTCCTGTTTGTCCCGCTATTATGGTAAAAAAGTGATCATCCTGCTGGAGGAATATGACACGCCCATGCAGGAGGTGTATGTGAACGGGTACTGGCAGGAGATGGTGGGCTTTCTCAGAAGCCTGTTCAACGCCACCTTCAAGACGAACCCCTACCTGGAGCGCGCCATGATGACGGGCATCACGCGAGTCAGCAAGGAATCCATTTTCTCGGATCTGAATAACCTCAGGGTGGTAACCGTCACTTCGGAGAAGTATGCGGACTGCTTCGGCTTCACCGAAGGGGAGGTGTTTGCGGCTTTGGAAGAATACGGTATGGCGGAGAGAAAAGGGAAAGTCAAGGAATGGTATGACGGCTTTACCTTCGGGAGCGTGACGGATATTTACAACCCATGGTCGATCATCAACTATCTCAACGAAAAGAAAGTGGGCACCTACTGGGCCATGTTCCGGCAGATGATCAACGGGTGGTTCGGGAGATGCAGGGGGGTAAGCAACGGATTCCTCAGGGCGCTTCCGGCAGGGGATGTGGAGTCCATGAATGAATACATGAACGCCATCTCCTTTGAAATGTTCAGTAGTTTTGATACGGGGAAAGGAACAGCCGGTAAGTCAGAGCCGGAGCGTTTCTACCATGGGTTTGTGTTGGGGCTTATGGTGGAACTGAGCGACAGGTATGTGGTCACTTCCAATCGGGAAGTTAATGCATGACTTCTCCTGCACAGACGCAGCGGACATGTACTATGGGACACTGGCAGACAGGGTGAGATTTTTCAAAGAGAGCAAGGAGG
>CANDMD010000009.1 GCA_947385725.1 uncultured Lachnospiraceae bacterium
CTTACCAAAAAAGAGGTTCTTTTTCCCAAAGACACAAACTATTTTACACTACCATTTATGCTCCATGTAATGTAAAATTGTCTGTAAGCCTACCTAAAATTTCTAACGCCGTCTGGCATCTTCCGGACGGCACGGAGGTAACTGAATTACCACAGAACCTCAGCACAAGTGTCCTTCTTACACGCACCCCGGTCATCACGACAACTACGGAGACGTTGAACATGCCGGATGTGATCAGGGTAAAGTACGTCCCTTATTCCTATACCGTGCAGACAGACAACACCGATCCTGATAATCAGGTCACCTTTTCCGTGGTAGAGGGCAGGCTGGCGGACGGATTGCAGATGTATCCGGCTACCGGTGAAATATATGGTGTCCCTTTGGAGGCGGGCGAGTTCCATATAACTGTGCAGGCAGACTACAGTAATCCGAAATATCCTTCTTCGCAGGCACAATTAACATTGATCGTGCTGGAAAATACGGATGCCAATGTAGGTACAGCCACAGATTCCGGATATGAGATCACCCAGCCTGTACCGGATCTCAATGTAAGTATCATGTCAGGTTCCGATACCCAGCTTCTAGTTTCGGAGGGTGAATATGGAGAATTTCAGAATGCTGTCTATCTGGATGGCAGACGGTTGCAGAGTGGGACGGAGTACACTTCCGAAGCTGGAAGTACCAGAATTACCATTCAAAACCAGACATTGACAGATGCAGGGGCGGGAAGCCATACTTTGAGCCTTGAGTTCCGTACCCAGGACGGTGATTTAAAGCGCGCAGCCCAGAATCTTGTGATCTCCGGTACAGGTAATTCCGGAAATACTGGAAATGGTGGAACGACAGGCGGCAATGGAAACAATAGCGACACACCCACTGGCAATACAGGCAACGGCGGTGACACAGATGGGGACACAGATGACGGACAGAATGTGACATCGGTTCCCAGCACCACAGCAGTAATCGATTACGTAGTGCAGCCCGGGGATAATTTATGGAAGATTGCGCAAAAGTTTCTGGGGAATGGCGGTTACTGGAAACAGATTTATAGGGATAATATGGATGTCATCAGTAACCCCGACAGGCTCCGGGTAGGGCAGCATATTAAGATCTGCCTGGCAGCCGGAAATGGCATGGCGGGAGTGTCCGGAACAGCACCCAATCTGTCCATGCCGGCAACGGGGAACACCTATGTTGTACAGCCGGGGGATACTCTCTGGAGGATCGCCGGACAGGTTTACGGAAAGAATGAGCACTGGCGGGAGATTTATGAGGCAAACAGGATCATCCTGTCTGATCCGAAGCGTATCTATCCGAAACAGACACTGATCATACCATAACAGGAATCTGATAGACGAAGCGTTCTTTTTCGTTGATGCGGCGGCTATATTCGCCCTGCAGGTTGCCGGAGAGGGGTTCCGGCAACCTGCTTCTGGACGGATTTTTCACATAGGCCATGTTCGCCTCGGCGAAGAATGGCTCGGACATTATTTTATGAATTATCCAGTTTATCAATGACTGTCCTGACCCTGCATTTTTTCCTGTTGCAGGCAATGCCATACTTCACAATGTTTTCCGCGCCGTCCTGGCGGAGCCGTTCCTCATAGCCCATTTCCTCTATCTGCTCCAGGGCTTTCCTGCATCCCGCCTCCAGGCTGTCCTCATCCCCCGCCTCTGAGTATTTCACCTCGATTACAATCCCGGTGCTTCCCTCCTCCGTTTCCACCAGTATGTCGCTGTAACCGGCCCCGGATTCCGCGTTGGAGAACACGTCCCAGTCCTCTCGGTGGCTGAGCAGGCCAAGCAGGACGCCGTGGTAGAAATGTTCCTTTCTGTCTTTTCTTACGGCAGTGTTGCGGACGCTGATGGCTTTTTTCAGGTATGCATTGAACTGTGCCTCAACTGCTTCCGCGTCCCCCAGGAGGAATGATTCACAGAAAGCGTCCAGTTTCGGCGTCTCCCTGCGTGCCTCCTCCTGGAACCATTCCAGGATCTGTTCCACAAAGATCTGTCGAATTTCCAGGTTCGGTATCGCCAGCAGGTATGCGCCATCCTCTGTCTTCCCGCGCTGGGTCAGGTATCCGTGGTAAAAAGCACGCTCCATACATTGTCAATGTTTTCATACAGTTCCCTGTAGGCCAGTTCCTGGATTACCTTTTTCGGGATGCATTCCCCGTCCACCAGCTGCTCGATCTCCCGCCTGGTTCTCTGCGTTGCCTTCCGGAGGAATGTCCTGATAATGTCGTTTCCGCTGGAATTGACCCAGAATGCCCTGGGAGCCGCATCCGGATCCGCACGCAGTTCATCGCAGTAATTGATCACATCCCAGGGACAGTAAACCTCCGTTTTCCCGAAGGTATAACCGTCATACCATGTCCTGACCTGTTCGTATTTCCCATCAGCCCCATAATGATGCAGCATTGCCCTGACCTCCGCATCGGAAAAGCCAAAGTACTCCCCAAACTGCACGTTGGTGATGGACATGACCTTTAAATTATTCAGGCCTGTAAAGATGCTCTCTTGTGGTCTTTCGCAGAAAGACCATGCGATACGTAGGCATCCTGTCATCACCGCAAGGAACAGGTCGTCGTTGCTCTTTAGCGTCTGGCTGAGCAGGTTTCGGATCGTCATTACCATCTCCTCATAATAGCCGGACTGCCGCGCCTTGTCCAGGGGCACATCGTATTCATCGATCAAAAGGACGACCTTCTGCCCGTAATGCTTCCGAAGTAATTTGGAAAGAAGCTTCAGGCTCCCTTCCAGTACATCGTCAGGCATGGGGAACATGGGCTGGCCCTCCCCGCCGATCGCGACCATTTTACGGTATTGCTCCCTTTCGCCCTCGGAAAGCCTGTCGCTTGCCTCCAAAAAACCAAACCGCAGTGCCTCATTGCCAATGACATTTTTCAACATGGTTTTTGCCGCAGTGTAGTCCCTGGCATTGATATCCTTCAGGGTGACCGAAATCACGGGGTATTTCCCCATATGCGCCTCGCACAGTGCTTTTTCCCCGGCTATTTCCAGCTCTTCAAAAAGACTGCCGTCACAGCCATATTCAAAAAAGTATTTCAGCATATTCATATTCAGGGATTTGCCAAACCTTCTGGGACGCGTAAAGAGTGTTACTTTT
The DNA here is from genome assembly GCA_947385725.1 of uncultured Lachnospiraceae bacterium. GTDB lineage: Bacteria > Bacillota > Clostridia > Lachnospirales > Lachnospiraceae > Acetatifactor. Next base: position 3,131 of record CANDMD010000009.1, read on the forward strand.
CCCCCGTCTTCCAGCAACTCCCTGATCAGTGCTGTTTTATCCACGTAGTAAAAGCCTTCGTTACGGATTTCCTCAAAATTTTCTATTCCTACGGGTAGTTTCAATGTCGTTTTCATTGTCATGCAGCAGCCCTCACAATCAGCTATTTTGGTTCCTTCTACTTAATTATAAATAATTCCTACTGAAAAAGCAACTACTTTTCCATAGGCTGTAGGATGAACTGTAACAGTTCAGCTATACGGCACCGCGAAGTCAAAATTGCTTCCCTGTGCAATTTTGCGAGACTTGCAGGCACCAAAATGAGTTGAAAACTCATTTTGTGTGCATTCTCGTAACAGTTTGGCCGAAGGCTGCTGCACTGTTACGCTGAGTTTCTTCCAACAGCAATGCGATTCCCAGCCAGCTGCTGGTTTCCCAGGGCGCTTATGACGAGTTTGTGGATGTATACCTGGACGGTGTGAGGCTGGAGGAAGGGAGGCATTATCAGTCGGAATCCGGCAGTACCAGAATTACGATCAGGAGTTCGACGCTGATTTCTTTTGGTGTGGGAACACATACCCTGGGAGTGGAGTTCCGTACCGGAATCACGGATACCTTAAAGCGTGCGGCTCAGAATTTTCAGGTCAGTGAGATTGTCAGGGAGCCTGATGCCGCTCAGGAGGACGATGACGATTCGGTGGGACAGGTCGCGGAGATTGTGGCTGAAAAGCTGTATTATACCGTTGTGAAGGGCGATAATCTGAGCAAAATTGCCAGAACCGTCGGAAGCAGTCTTGCGCAGCTTCTTGCGTGGAATCCCCAGATCAAGAACCCTGACCTTATTTTCCCCGGACAGGTGTTTCTGGTGGGATATAAGCAGGGCAGCGCGGCAGCGGCGGCATTGAGTCCGGAAGGCGCGGTTTATGACGAGGTAAAGAAGGGCGACTGCCTGTATAAGATTGCGGGAAGAAATAATGTGACGTTGAAGGCGTTTCTGGATATGAATCCTGAAATAGCGAAACAGAAGTATATATATCCGGGGCAGAAGGTTCGTGTAAGGTAAGGAACTGTGGAGAAATAAATCTTCACAATTCCTGGAGGATACCTGACGGCTGTCCGGGTGTATCCGCTGCCCCGCCGGAGCAAAAGGGAAAACAAATGAAGAAGAGAGCAGAAGGTTTGATCAGGGCAGCAGTCGAGGCATATTGCCTGCTGTTGTTTGTATTGCTGCCACTGTATATGAGGAACGGCTTTACCTTGATCGGAGACGCAAAGTATCAGCTTTTTCGGAATGTGACGATTCTATTCTGCATCATGCTGTCCATATTACAGTTCATATGGTGTGTGAACGGCGGCGGAAGGAAGAAAACTGCCGGAATTGTTTCCCGGACGGACATTCTGATGCTGGGGTATCTGGTGTCATCGCTGCTCTCTTTTGTGTTCAGCATGGATCGCTATATTGCCCTGTGGGGCTTTCACGGATGGTATATGGGATTTCTCAGCCAGCTGATGTTTGTCTGGATCTATTTTGTCCTGTCCCGTTGGTGTGGCATGGCGGGAAGTGTGCGAAAAGCGATGCTGTCATGCTTTGCTTGCGCGGGGATCGTTATGGCGCTGGCAGTGCTGAACCGGTATGCATTCGATCCGCTGGGAGTGTTGGAAGGAATGGGACAGGGCACATGGGAGGCGGAGCATCTGCTCTCCACAATAGGAAATCAAAACTGGTACTGCGGTTATGTCAGTGTGGCGGCTCCGATCTGCTTCTATTACGGTTATGCCGGAGGGAAAAGCATGAGGGCAGTGGGACTGGCGGGCTGCCTGATCACTTTCCTGACAATAATGACCCAGGGCAGTGAGGGCGGTTATTTGATTCTTCTGGCAATGATGGCGGTGCTTTTCGTGGATGCGTTAGGCAGCAGAAAATGCCTCCTGAGATTCTGCGTTACAGCGCTGTGCTGTCTGGCGGCGTCTCTGCTGGGTATACAGGGAATCCGGCTGAGGGGGCTGGTACTGGTGGAGGATGGTTCCTTAAGAATGGTTTTGCTCTGGAAGGGCTGGGGCGTGCTGCCCCTTTTGCTGGGGGGAGTCTGTCTGACATTGTACCTCAGGGAGAAACAGGGAAGAAAGGATCTTCTGGCAGGCGGAAGAATCCGTAAGGCCGTATTGGCAGCGAGCGGTATCCTGGCTGCTATTGGGGCGAGCGTCTTTTTCCTGTGTCAGGTCTCGGATGTGGTCTGGGCAGCGCTGGGAGAAAAAAGTCTGCTGCGGATCACTGACGACTGGGGAAATGACAGGGGCGCGCTGTGGCGCATGAGTTGGAAATGTTTTCTGCGGAGCCCCTGGTATCGGAAATGGTTCGGGGCGGGGCCGGACTGTTTTTATCATGCTTTGTATGCTGTCTTCGCAGTGAATGACGTGATCCATCCGGTCGGACAATGGGAAACAGCGGTCTATGCCAATGCCCATAACGAATGGCTGAATATGCTGATTAATCAGGGAATCCTGGGAATGGCCAGTTATGTGGGGGGATTTGCCGTGAGTTTTGTAAGGCTTTGGAGGAGCCGCAGGCGGACAAGAGAAGCGTACTGGGGGATTCTGACAATAGCTGGATATTGTGCATATGGAACAGTCAGCTTCCAGCAAATAACTTCCACACCGTTGATCTTTGCAGTCCTGGGAATTTCGGAAGGGATACTGCGGGATCAGGGGGGCTTTTCGAAGGAAGCTTCCACATTATGATGATATGCAGAGACTACTCCTGTATTGACAGCATCCTTTTCAGGCGGAGTATCTCAGCATCCTTATCAGCGATCTCAGCGTCCTTATCAGCAATGATTCCGCGTACCTTATCTTCACAGTCCTGGTATCCCTTGTCATAAAATTCCCTGGAACTGGTACCGTATAACCTGAAAATACCTTCACAACACATAAGTGTACCTCCTTCATCGGATTGGTTGGCATTGGTCAGCTGGTTCATGTATTCCTCATAGTCCGGCTGTCCCTGATGCAGGGAATAGTCCTCCGCGAGTTGATCCACCAGCAGGGAATCGTCCAGCCGATTGGTAAGACAGCGCAGATAGAGGGAATCTTCCGGGGAAAGTTTCCGGATTACAATGATCTGTACGGGGAAAATATCCTCATATATATAATAAATCCCATCGGATGATTTTGCAACTGTTTTCCCACATTCTTTCGTCAAATGCTTCATTAGTTTCGCGGGATAGTGGTGGCAGAGGAGAGACAGGGTGATTTCATTCCGTGTAAAGGGCGCTTCCTTTGCGTTTTCCGCGATGAGCAGTGCGGCATATGCAATTGTTTTATAGTAGGAGTGGATGGTGACGGAAGAAAGGATCCCCTTGATTTCGAAAAGATTATATGAGCGGAAGATGCGGGCGAGGCTGTGGGGAAGTTTCATATCCGGAGGTTTGCACAGTACCAAAAGATCGATGCGGCATTTGCCATTAAGCAGCCGGTATTCGGAGTGGTATTCGAGACACTGTGAGTAATCCTGGAAGGTTATTTTCACTGCGCATACGGCCGCTATATGCCAGTTGGTTCGTGTTTTTTTCATATGTTATCCTCTTTAGGCAGCCAATTAATATTCTTGGCAATAAAATCTATTTTCGTACTTTTAGCCCTTGGGAAAACGGTGACATACCGATGATGGATCCTTATATTAAACTTTGAATACAAAAATATAAGAACATGCTTTAACAATATCAGATAAAAGATGCGGTGTCAAGGAAAAATCAAGAGGATAGATCGTAATAGTTCAGTCATACGGCACCACGAAGTCAAAATTGCTTCCCTGTGCAATTTTGCGAGATAGATCTGAAAATGGCAGCAGAACAGAAAATATAGTTGTAAAATGTAAAAATATAGGTTATACTTGTATAAACTGGCTGCAATTATGTGTCTGTAGCCATACTATTTCAATTCGGAAAGGAGAATTGTGGAACATGAAATGGAAACCTTTAAAATGCGGGTTGGCAATGATGCTGGCGGCAGTGCTGGCATTGCCTATCATGCCGGCAAGGGCGGAAGACGAACTTTCTGCGGAAAAGATTGCGGAGTTGGAAGCGACCGTGGTGCTTCCGGAAGGTGAGCCTGTAACATTGGACGCCCTGGCGAGAAATCTTGAGATTTCTCCAGATGAGGTATCTTCAGGTGGGATATCTCCAGATGGAATTCCCTCAGATGGAATATCTCCAGATGGAATCACTCTGGATGGGATATCCTTGGACGGGATATCTCCGAATGATATCCTTTCAAATGGGATATCTTCAGGTGGGATATCTCAGGATGGGATTTCCCCAGAAGTGACTACTTGTACGGATGATACGATCATCTTCAATACAGGAAACGGAAATGTGACAGTCGCGCAGGGCAGCGTATCCGGAGGAGATTATGCGGATGCCTATTTCGAGGAGGACGGAAGCTATACCATCCAGACGGAACTGAATGCGTTCTTTCCCTATGAGGTGCAGTTTGCCTGTAACGGGGAGGTCAGCAGGCGGTGGTTCATGACGCCGGATTCCTCCCTGGAGGTAGGAGGGCACACCTTCTATGTAAATACGGCTGCGGACGGTACGATGGTGACGCAGATGAGCCTGGAAGTGGGCGGCGACACGGTAGTGGTATATCCGGAGGAAAAGGAATTTCCGGAAGGCGCGGGAATCATGCCCCTTTCCCTTCTGCCCATAAAGGAAGTAAGTCTGGGTTCAGTGAATTTGACCGGTTACACCCCGGTGGAACTGACCCAGGTATCTGTGAAAGCACTTTTAGGCGCCAATGTGGCAGACGGGGATATGGTCGTATGGAAACGGCAGGGTGACAGTCAGGATGAGTATACGGTCAGCCAGTCCGGCGATAAGATCGATTTGAGTGTAAATACCTACTACAACTCTTCACAGACCTGGGAAATGATCGTGGGCTCCGGTGACCAGCTGGACGCGGATGCGGTTCGTTATAGGCTTCCAATCGATATTACAGCATCCAGAAACTGGCTTGTCCCCACGGTTTATATGCAGAATGAGCAGGGAGTGCGCACAGCCCTTTCGACAGTAGAAAATGATACTTATTATCGCGATTATGACAAAGATGATCGTGAGATGCGTATTTATGCTGCTACCAGCACGGTGGGGACAATCAACAGCGCATATGTTAGCCTGGGTGTGAATCCCAACATATTTGCAGGGAATCATCATCTCAGGGCTTTTGAGGGCAACCATGCTTCCGCAGCGGAAGCCATGGCGGCGGCAGAAATCACAGACAGGATCTTCTGCGGGGATATGTCGCAGGCCAATGCGGGGTATCTGTTACAGCGCTACACGGAAAGCTGGATTACCGTGGTTGCCTATGATGACAGCGGGAATGTGGCAGGATGCCTGCCCTTTTACCTGTATTTAAATACGCGGGGTTATTCGTTGAGTCGGTATAGTCTTGCCATGAAGAATACAAATGGAAATCTGACGACCGGACTGGTACAGGATACGAACTCACACTACGCGGATGGGTGCAGCCACTACACATATACTTTATATAAGGGCTATGCGGCAAACGGGACCTATTATCAGCGGTTTAACTTCTCCAAGGACGGGGTAGACAGTCCTGAATCCGTGACGGGTGCTTATCTGGGGCTTTATAATTCCCTGGCGGAGGCCACGGCGGCAGGCGCTGCGGATATCAGGGCGGAATTATTCGGCGCGGAAGGCTATGCGGCAGATTACAGCAACGGTGTTTACATGACGATCATTGTGGGGGCGGACGGTTCCCCGGAACAGACAATCTGGAAGTATTGCATTCAGACAGAGGAAGGAACGGTTTCCTCAGGCACAGGTTCCATGCTAAGCAGCGGTTCACAGGTGGATTTCTACCAGTTCAAGACAGAGGACGGTACCTATATTCCCTGCTACCAGGTAAGCAGTAGTGATGATTCTTATGGCGAGTACAACTTCCTGACTGTGCTGGTGGGCAAGGATGTCACGGATGCCCAGCTGTCCCATCTGGCGCCGGAATTTTATGTTTCAAGCGGTGCAAAGCTTTATGCCGCAGGAAGCAGTACAGAGGAAGTCAGCGGTGAGAGTTTCCATGATTTTACCAACACGGTGCAGTATACCGTGTCTGCGGAGAACGGTGAGAATGCTAAAAACTACTGGGTACAGGTAGTCCGGGCTGCGGACGGCACCGGACAGCTGTATGTGAACAGTCTGGCGGATGCAGACGCGCAAACGCAGGTGAAGGATGGCGTGATTTACTCCACCCGGGAAGTGATGCTGGATGGCTATCACTATAACGTACATGACATTCTGTTTGCCAATATGGGTACGGAAGCGGTGAAAAAGCTGTCTGTGGAACTGGTGTCTGATACCGTCCAGTTGAACGATTACTGGACTTTGAAAGGCGAGGAGGATCTGCTTGGATTTGTGGATACCACAGGCTATCAGCCTGGGACGGGCGGTTCCCAGGGAAGCTACTCTTCTTATGGAGAACTGTGGAATCTGGCCAAGGTGCGTCTGACAGCGAAAAAGGGCGTGGCTGCCGGAACGGATGTTTCCGGTACGCTGACAGTAAAGTCCGAGGGGAGGACATTGATGGTGCTGACCCTGACCGGTACGGTGGGTAATCCTTCCATCACCACCACGGAGATTCCGGAGGCAGTCAGATACGTTCCCTATGGAACCATGATCCAGAACAGTAACAAATACAGCTGGAACCAGGTAAGCTATGAACTGTGCGGCGGTTCGCTGCCTGCAGGCATGATTGTGAAGTCCAACGGGGAACTTTACGGTGTGCCCACAGAAGCGGGGACGTTCACCTTCACAGTGGAGATGACAAACAGCTACAGTCCTTTCGGAAGCAGCACTAAGACCTATACCATGACGGTAAAGGAGAACACGGACGCAAATGTTGACGCGGCCACGGACTCCGGATATGACCTGACCCAGCGTGTGCAATATGCATATGACATGTCGGCGGGCGACCAGCTGATGGTTTCCCAGGGCGTTTACGGGGAATTTGTGGATCTGTATCTGGACGGTGTGAAACTGACGGACGGGGTGGACTATACTTCTGAATCGGGAAGCACCAGGATTACCATATACTCCCAGACACTGACCAACAACCTGGCGGAAGGAACCCATACCTTGGGAATCGAATTCCGTGACCAGGCGGATACCTTAAAGCGCGCCGCACAGAACTATGTGATCGGGGATATCCCTTCCGGTGACGAACCAAATGGCAGTGATGATGACAATGGTGATAATGGCGGCGATGGAAGCAGCGGCGGAAATGCCGGAAGCGCCGCGGCACAGGGCGGAACAGCGGCGGATGCCCCTGCAAAATACACGGTAGTAAAAGGCGATACGTTGAGCAGGATCGCTAAAAAGCATGGCATCAGCCTTTCACAGCTGCTGGCATGGAATCCCCAGATCAAGAATCCCAATCTGATCTATCCCGGACAGATCATTGCGGTAGGGGTGATGCAGGGCGCCGGTGTGGCTGCAATCCCCGTAGACGATGCTGTTTATGATATAGTAAAGACGGGAGACTGCCTGTATAAGATTGCAGGGAGGAATGGCATAACGCTGGGGGCAGTGATGGAAATGAATCCTGAGATTGCCAAGCAGAAATATATTTATGCGGGACAAAAGATCCGTGTAAAATAGTGATATAAAAAGTAGTACATCCATAATGTAAACGATAGTACATACAGGAGAATGCCGGATGACCAGAGAGGTTTCCGGCATTCTTTTTAACGCGTAGGGCACACAGAATTGTTGCTTACACCCCGTGCGCCCGTGCGACTTTCCTGCGGCAAAGGATGTTAGGGAAAATGTGGGTTATACCTTTGTTTCGTTAATCAAACCGCAGCCTGAGCGGATTTTCAGTACGTCTGATCTCGCCGCTGTCTATTATGCCCACGGGATGAATCCAGCCTCCGGGCACCTCCTGCTCCCTGTCCCATTCGCCGCTGTGCCTGTACCGTCCATAGTAGGCAAGCCCTTCCTTTGTGAAGACGGCAAGCTGGACATTGTTGCTCATAAAATCCGGGTAAGCGGCCAATACCAGCCTTTTCCCGTCGAACAGGAGGGCCTGTTCCGTGGGGAAAAGAGTATTGCCCGTATCGTCCTGTCCTTCCGGGAAATGATCCACGCACCAGAGGGTGTATCCGCCGTCAGAATCTTTTGATACAAAGGCGAACAGTCCGTCCTCCTGCCAGGTCAGCAGTACGCCTCCCGGGACAAGGGTCATGCGCGCCGGGGAAGATATTTCCTTTCCCGCGGCGGGTTCTGTGTTTAGACCGGGTTCCCGTGCTGCGCCTGTGCTCAACCCTGCGCCTGTGTCCGCCGCTGACCCCGTGTCCAACACTGCGATCCGCTGTACCAGCCGGCAGTATCCTTCTTCCTGTCTTTCCCCGCCCCCTGTTATATCCAGCAGGTCAAGATAATATCGGCCATCCTGTAGGATCAGCGCCCACAGCTGTCCCGTCTCTTCGTCGGCTTCCAGGGCGATCGGCATACAGTCCGCTTCCAGGCCGGTTACCTTCCTGATTTCTTTTACACCTTCCGGATGGTAAGGCACGTAATAGATGCCGTAATCTGTCCCCGGCGGCATCAGGTCCCTGTCCTGGGCATCTACGCAGTAGTATGCCAGATAGCAGCCCTCCGTTCCGAAGGTTCCGGTGCTTATGATGTCGATAGCCCCGCTTTTCGCATTACATTGCAGCAGGGTGCATCTGTTGTCCGCATCCTTCTGGATCGTGATCTCTGCCATTGCGTCCTCCGGCACAGGGATCTGAAAGAGTTCTGGTATTCTATATTCCTGAAAGTAGGAAAACGCATGGCTGTCGCTGGCCAGATCCACCGACACCGGCCAGTATTCATAGAGGTCGCGAACGGGCATGACTGAGACGACCGCTTCCCGGGGACCGGCCTGGCGAACCATTTCCCGCACGGTTTCCGGTACAGGGACGGCACCGGGATCCAGCCCCGGCGCGCCGTAGCCCGAGCCGTAAGAGTAGGAGAGGGTATCCCTGAAGCGGGCGTGTTCCCGGACAGGGCTGTATGCAGGATCATGCAACTGTCCGGCATAAAAGGTAAATTTGCTTTCTGCGGGGCCGTCGCTTCCTATGGCATATTCCGTCTCCCAGAACAGGTGATTGTTCCAGGTGTTTTCCATTTGCAGGACAATGCCGGATGCCGCTTTGGGATCGCCTGTTACGACCTCCTGGGTGATGACGATGGCATTTTTCCCCTGGTCGACGTAGCAGGCAGCAACGGGCAGGGCGGCCACTGCCAGCAGGAAAAAGCATCCGGCTGTAACAAGACTCTTTTTCATGACATGCCTCCTCGCTATAGTTTCGACATTGTCAGCGCTCTGCTGACGCGGTTCCCCTGATATTGATAGGTTTCCCTTACATAGTCCATCAGGCTCATTCCCTGTTCCTCCAGCGCAAGGACTGTGGTGTCACCCAGGATTGTCCCCTGGTGAAGCAGTACCGCGCGTCCTATGAAATGCTCCACCTCCTGGATCAGGTGGGTGGACAGGAGGATGGTTTCTGACGGTTCCAGGATTCCCAGGAGCACCTTGTAGAAATCCTCCCTGTTAAACACGTCATTTCCTGCAAAGGGTTCATCCATCAGGATATAATCCGCGCCCTGGCAGAGCGAAAGAATCACTTCAAACTGGTTCTTCTGACCCGTGGAATATGCTTTCAGCCGCTTATCCATGGGCAGCGAAAAGAACTCCATTAAGGCGTGGAAGCGCTCGCTGCGGAAGCTTCCGAAATGCATCCGGTAAAAATCCGCGTGCTGGCCGGGGGACAGGTTGGGGAAGAAGGAATGCTCGCAGGTGGCGAAGGACAGGCGCGCGATATTGCCCTTGTCGATCCTCCTGCCGTCCAGCAGGATCTCGCCCTGAAAGGGAAGATAACCAAGGATTGCCTTGAGCAGGGTGGTCTTTCCCGCGCCGTTTTCGCCGAACAGGCCGACAATCTCTCCCTGGGCAAGCTGTAGGCTTACGTTTTTCAGGGCCTGCACTTGCTGAAGAGGGTTTTCTCTGTAAGATTTGCAGATATTTTTGATTTCCAGCATAGAATTTCCTCGCTTCCTGAACGTTTCCCGAGGGAACAGTTCCTCCGGCAATTCTGAACGTTTCCCGGAGGGGACAGTTCCTCCGGCAATTCTGAACGTTTCCCGAGGGAACAGTTCCTCCGGCAACTCCTTATACATTTCAGTTGGAAATGTTTCCGCCGTGAGTGTCAGTCACAGGGAAGGCAGGCACTGCGGGGGTACGGCCAGAAAGTAGCAGCCCAAATAAAACAGCCACAATACAGCCATCACCAGCGCCGTCAGTCCCAGGCAGAGCAGGGGTGCCGCCAGACAGCTTCTGGGCAAAAGCTTCTTTTGGGGCAGCCTGCGCATCAGATAAATACTGCGGGTATCCCGATAGTAGTAACAGTAGTGGGAGACCGCCATTGCCCCCTGGCTCAGCGCCGGAAGCCAGAAAAACTGCCAGCTTCCCCGGACGAGCCGGTGAAAGGGCTCCATTGTGACGTTGGGGACAAGCTGCAATGCAGCTGCAGAGTCATAGTAATAGAGTCCGGAGACCGCATTGTCCAACCTGGGCAGGAAACGCAGGCTGAAACAGACGGCTGCCAGAATCAGTCCTGTTGTGACTGCCAGTTCCCACCGGTATGCATATCCGGGAGGATAGAACTTTTCCAGTTTGTCTATCCATGCCTTTATCCGTTTCATGAGTTCTCCTGTTTCCATTCCTTTCCTAAGGAACTGTTCAAAAATAACCTATACATGCACCCTCGAAGAAATATCTGCGTAAGCTGCACATGTTATTTCTGCACAGTTCCTGAGATGCGGAGAAATCGAATCCACCGCTGCCGGAGGATCAGATTTCCCGGCGGTCATATCTGCATATTCTGTAGACTACAACAGTACAGATCACAATGCAGGCGATACAGAGCCCGATGTCTGCGGTTTGAACACCGACAGGTGTTATGAACCAGCAGGCTGTCATGATATACAGGACAGCCCTGACCAGAACCATGTTCTTGCGGGGTATGACGGATGTATCCGCTGCTGCGCTCATGGAAAGCGTCAGGATCAGAAGCAGGTTCCGGATCCATTTCAGGGTTTCCGCCATGGGCAGTACGCAGTGCAGGAACTCCCAGCGGTAGAAGGTGAGGAAGACCAGTTGGGGGGATTGTGTTTCCCGTGGCATCTGAATGCGGTACCGGTTACAGAACCAGATTCCCATGCCCGCCTGTGCCGCGAACAGCAGCAGAAAACACAGAATGTTATAAAATGTTTTCAAAAGGAAAAGGTGTTTTGGTGTGATCCGGAGGCGGCGCCAGGTATAACGGGATTTGACGCCTCCGTGTTCCCCTTCCATGACACATAATATCAGGAACACCATCCCCAGCGCTGCCAGGAAGAAAAGAGGAGACAGCCGAAATCTGACACACTCCAGCGCTGCCATGATTCCCGCCGTGACCAGCACTTTGTAAAAGCTTCCCTGTGCCAGGAGAGCCAGCACTGACAGAGTCGGATTACCCGGTATCAATTTGTCGGCTTTTCCTGTTCCCCTCATTCTCTGCAATTTCCTCCGCTGTCATTTTCCTTTTTCCTTGTCATGTTCAGTCCGCCACCCATTGTCCATACAGTCATTTTCTTTCCATATCTGCTGTGCCAGCTCCAAGGCCTCTTCCCTTGTCAGCTTCAGGCTTTTCATGGCAGCAACCCAGTTCCTCGTGTCATTCTGCAGAAGTTCCTGCCGGATCTGCCTTCTTTTCCCCGGATCCGCACAGATACAGCTTTTGGAGCCGGATCTGGACAGGAGGATGCCTTCCATCTCCAGCAGGTGGTATGCTTTCTGTATGGTGTTGGGGTTCACTCCCAGAAGGGCGGACAACACCCTGCGGGAAGGCACTTCCTCCTGATCGGCCATGGTTCCGGCGGCAATCCCCTGTTTGATATGTCTTATGATCTGGAGATAAATGGGACCATCGCTCTCCAGAATAAAATTGTCAAATGATATCATATGCTCTGCCCAAACCGTATCGGTTGTGTAATACAGCTCTCCTAACCGTATTATATGTATAATACGGTTTCCTGTCAAGTGTCTCTTTGGGAAACACAGGCTGATACGTTTCCCCGCCGTTTTTTACAATAGAAAAACGTCCCTCGCGTTTATGCGGAGACGTTACATTAACTTATTTTGAATACAGGGACAACCTGTTCCGACAGTTATTCCGTTGCTGTTCACTCCGAGACCAGTAACAAGCCTTCTTGCGAAGGCTTTATGCACAGAAACCGCAAAAGGCGCGTGAAAACACCTCGCGGCGGTGCAGGTGTGAAAAGTAATGCTATTCCAACATTTTCTTTAATTCATCCATAAAAGTATTGACGTCTTTAAATTCCCTGTAGACAGAAGCGAAACGCACGTAAGCAACGGCGTCCAGATCTTTCAGCTTGTTCATCAGCATTTCGCCGATGACCTGGCTGGCAATTTCCCTTTCCTCACGGCTTGTGATCTCATTTTCCACCTCATCCACAAGGCTTGTGATCTGCTGTGCGCTGACCGGACGCTTGTGGCAGGCACGGAGTACACCGGCCTCTATCTTGGAGCGGTCATAGGTTTCCCTGTTATTATCCTTCTTGATGATGATCAGGGGGATCGTCTCGATCTTCTCGTAGGTGGTGAAGCGCTTGCCACAGCCGTCGCACACACGGCGGCGGCGAATGGAATTATTATCATCTGCCGGTCTGGAGTCTATTACTCTTGTATTTTCGTGACTGCAAAAAGGACATTTCATGTACTTTTCCTCCATCGGATGTATAGATACAATTTAAACTGCTTAACAGTTAAAATTTCCGAGTAACCTGACTACATAACGCCAGCCACATACGTTTAACCAGTGCAGTACGGTCAATTCTGGCGTTATGTAGTATAGCATTTTTAGCATCTTATGTCAACCAAAATGATATCCGGACCGATCTGGCAGATGTCCTTATAAGGGATCACAATATCCGGCTCACAATTCAGGAAGCACAGGAATTTATTGCTCCCGGGCACTATGATTTTCTTGATGCAGCCTGTACACTGGTCAAATTCCAGGTCTGACACCTTTCCAAGTTTTTTGCAGTCTTTTGTATTGATGACGTCCTTGCATTTTAATTCTGAGAACAGCATGTTTTCCTCTTTTTTTGCGTTGTTCCCAATATATGCGCCCGATGCATGATTCATGTATGCTACTTGATGAGATCCGGTTCTTTGCGGAAATAATAATTCCAGTAGGTTCCGTATACCACGTATTCCGGCTGAAACTCTTCCTCTATAAAGGACAGCAGCCATTGATTGCCGGAAAGCTCATAGGAGATTTCACCCAGGTAGCCTTCTGCCACAATGATATCGGGATATTTGCCGGGATTCAGTCTCCAGTATTCCAGCACGGCTTCATTGTAAGAGGGGGTTGACATGGTGGAAGGCCCTGCCACTTCCACGTCCTCATAAAGATATCCCAATGTATCCACGACGCTGCCCACGATCCACACCTTGCTTCCGGGCGGGATGCTTTCCTTCCATTCAGGGTAACTGTCACGCTGGATGCACACTCCATCCTCGTTTGAAATGATCCCCAGGGCGGGGCCGGTGCGGACGATGGACAGATCCGAAAAGGTGGAACAGACCTGCCCCTTCCCTGACAGGGGTACTCTGACAAATATACAGCGGAATGCCAGCAGGATCAAAAAGCAAAGAAAGCAATAGCAAAAGCGTTTCTTCAGCGGTGCATAAGGGGACTGGCCTAGCTTTTCCCAGATGGGGATCAGGGCGGCACACACCGCAAGTAATCCATATGGCACGGAGACCGTGATCATCGGATGGTCTGTTAACAGCAAGGTGGCAAGCAGGCTTAACCCTCCGATCATGCTCCCACAGATATAGATCTTCTTTTGGTTTCCCGACAGGACACTCCGATTCCGGAACCCGGCTCCCAGGATGGACAGCAAGATTATGCTATATGCGCTGCGGTTGTCCGCACTCAGTATATTCATCAGAAATCCCACAAGCATGATTGTGATACAGCAGTAAAGCCACCGTGCCGGACGGCGCTGCCTTGCCGGCTGCTGCTTCCCCAGGCGAATTGGAAGCAGGCGAACCGGAACCAGGCTGACCAGAAAGCCGGCTGCACCGATGAATGCAAAGGTCAGGGAAATTTTAAGCAGACTTGACAGATAGCCCTGTAACTTGGAACTGCCGCTAATGGTATGGGTTGGTTCAATGGCCAACATACCTGTGATACATTTCATAAAGGTATCGGGGCCGATGGTGAATAAGAAGTAACACAGGAAGGACAGCCCCAGGACGGCACATATTCCCGTCAGGAGCAGGATGTCCCTGCGTTTATGGGTGGTATAAAAAGCCAAAAGCAGTATGACACCGAAAAGGACAATGGCACAGGACGGATAGGTCAGCGCCTCAAGGCAGAGCCATAGCGCGCTCAGGAGCAGAAGATACAGCTTCTGCTTTTTCAAAAATGTCCACAGACAGCAGAACAGCAGTGTGCAATACCAAAGCTGTATATTGCTGTATTCCGGCATGGCAAGGTCTTTTGGGGAGACCATGAAGAATAGTAATCCGATCCCGTATGCCAGAGGCCGATCCAGGTCCTCGCGCAGCGTCCGGTACAGCAAATATGCCAGCGCTCCCCGGATCAGGATCCCGCAGACCTGCAGGTAAAGTGCGATACCGGTGGTGGTATGAAAAAGCTTCCGGTAGATCCACATCAACACGGCAGGGAGAAAGACGCTGGTCTGATTCGGTTCCCACATTTCCAGAAACATCTTATCGCCCTGCAAGAGGCGGTACGCCATGGAGATCTGGTATTCGCCGTCATAGGATAGATTTGTAATTGCCCAAATCAGACCGCAAAAAGCAGCCATAAGCGTAAGAAAAATGTAAACATACCGGTTCCTGCCTGAAGACATAAATATCTGTTCCTTCCATTCCCGCGGGCAATGAGCCAAGTCAACTGTGTTGAATTTGTGCCGTTGCTTGCACGGACAGCTGGCGAATGCCGCGGGTAATTCGTTTGTATCGTATCTTATCATACTTTTTCAATTTTTACCAGAATATTGTCAGAGTTCCCTGTACATACTTGTTAATACCAAAAAACCAGAAAAACAATACAGGGAGGAACCGGAAATGGCACTGGGAAAAGTAGAGATCTGCGGTGTGAATACTGCAAAACTTCCTCTTTTGAAGGCGGCGGAGAAGGAGGCACTGTTCCGCCAGATCGAGGAGGGAGACAAGGAGGCGAGGGAGACTTATATAGAAGGCAATCTCCGTCTGGTGCTCAGCGTGATCAAGCGTTTTTCCTCCAGCAATGAAAATGTGGACGACCTGTTTCAGATCGGCTGTATCGGGCTGATCAAGGCAATTGATAATTTTGACTCTTCGCTCAACGTCAAATTTTCCACTTACGCGGTGCCAATGATTATCGGCGAGATCCGGCGTTTTCTCAGGGACAACAGCAGCAGCATCAGAGTGTCACGTTCCCTGAAAGACACCGCCTATAAAGCGATCTACACAAAGGAGGCCCTGACGCGGAAAAACCTGAAGGAGCCGTCCATCGAGGAGATCGCCTCCGAGGTGGGGATCTCCAAGGAGGATATCGTCTATGCACTGGACGCCATCCAAAATCCCATGAGCCTGTATGAGCCGATTTTTACGGACGGCGGCGACACGCTTTATGTCATGGATCAGATCAGCGACAAGAAAAACAAGGAAGAAACCTGGATCGAAAACCTCTCCCTCAGCGAGGCGATGAAGAAGCTGAACCCCAGGGAGCATGAGATCATTTCGCTTCGCTTTTTTGAGGGCAAGACACAGATGGAAGTGGCGGAGGCCATTGGGATCTCCCAGGCCCAGGTCTCACGGCTGGAGAAAAATGCCCTGCGCACCATGAGGACTTATCTCACGGCATAGTCTCCGGCGGGCTGTCTCACTGCTTTCCGCAGGAAGCGGCGGAGACACAGCAGGTACAGGATCGTCTGCGCCAGCTGGCTGGCCAGGATCCCCCAGAGGTAACCGGTGATGCCGTAAGCGGGCACCGCCAGGAAGACAAAGCCCAGGCGGATCAGCAGGCTGAATACGTTCATCACAAAGATGTGCCCTGCCATTCCCAGCCCCTGGAGGATGCTGGAGAGGGTGGTGTCCAGGTAGAGGAAGGGGCAAACGAAGCCAAGGGTGGTGATAAAGTGTCCTGCCAGGGCGCTGTCAAAGAGGAAACTCCCCGCCCACCGTCCCAGGAGTACAAAGCCCAGCATACAGACGAAGCCCATCGCCCCGCAGTATTTTACGGTGCGCAGGGCGGCGGAGCGAACCTTTCCGATATCCCCCAGCGCATAACTTTCCGAGATGATGGGCAGGAGCATGACTGCCACAGAGTTTGTCAGGGCATTGGGGAAAAAGATCAGGGGCATGGCCATGCCGGTGAGTACCCCGTAGACGCTCAGGGCGGTGGCGTTGTCATAGCCATACATACGCAGCCTTGCGGGAATGGATACGGATTCCACGCTCTGTAAAAGGTTCAATACAATGCGGTTGGCAGTCAGCGGAAGAGCCATCTGCATCAAAGGGCGGTAGACCGTGCAGCTGCGCAGGTTATGTAAGGGGGAGACGGCATTTTCCCTGCAAAGGGCCATGGAACCGATGGAGACCAGCATGGAGAAGAATTCCCCGACGGTAAGACCCAGCACGGCCACACCGATGGCAGGCTCCCTTCCGATGGAGAAGCAATATCCCGACACCAGATAGACGCTGGCGACGCGGACAACCTGCTCCACCAGCTGGGCGGCAGCGGGATACCCCGCTTTTTTTATGCCGTAAAAGTAACCGTTGATGCAGGAATGGACGGCGCTCAAGGGTATGGAGAAAGAAAGGATCCGCAGCATGGAGGCGGTTCTCGGCTCCCCTAACAGGTTGCAGGCAATGGGGTCGGCAAACAGATAGATGACGCCATTACACAGGAGGGACAGGGGAATGGAGATGCTCAGACCTGCGAACATTGGCTGGAGCGGATGAGAGCGGTCGGTGGCAGCGCGTTCCGCCACCAGCTTGGAGATGGCGGTCTGGTAGCCTGCGGCAGTGAGGGAAAAGGCCAGGGAGAGCACAGGGTTCAGCAGCTGGTAAATGCCCATTCCTTCTTCGCCGAAGAGCCGGGAAAGATAGATCCGGTAAAAGAATCCGATGACCCGGCTTAAGAGACCGGTGACCGTAAGGATCAGGGTTCCCATGATGAGTGGGTGGTGACTTTTTTTCTTCATAAAATATATTGTCCGGAATTACTTTTCCACCATTATATTCCTTTGAAAGAGTTGACAGAACAGGAGGACGGTGCTATTATAAGGATGCTTAATTCCTAGCTAATTGGTATGGAATAAAGAGGGCGGAGATCGCCACAGGCAGTAGGGCGGTCCCGGAAACTCCTTATGCCCGGATTTGTGAGATGATTTTTTGTCAGAAGTGCACAGATTTGTGAGGCGTACGTGGAATGTACGTTGATTAAATTTAGGTGCTTCTGGCGGAAAATCAGCCGCAAAGATGGGTGCAGGAGAGTTTCCGGGAGTGCTCCAGTAAACGAATGGAGGTTCAATATGATATATATGGATAATGCGGCAACCACCAGGACCGCGCCGGAGGTAGTACAGGCAATGATGCCTTATTTTTCAGAGCATTACGGAAATCCAAGCGCCATTTATTCCCTGGGTTCCTCCAACAGGAAAGCCATCAATGAGGCCCGCAGAACCGTTGCGTCCTTTCTTGGGGCGAAGCAGGAGGAAATCTATTTTACCGCAGGCGGGTCGGAGGCGGATAACTGGGCGTTGAAGGCCGTGGCGGAAGCGTATGCCGGCAGGGGAAAGCATATCATCACCACGAAGATCGAGCATCATGCCGTTTTACATAGCTGCGAATATCTGGAGAAACAGGGATTTGAAGTGACTTATCTGGGAGTGGACAGGGACGGACTGGTAGACCTTGGGGAACTGGAGGCGGCCATCAGACCGGACACGATCCTGATCAGCGTCATGTTTGCCAACAATGAGATCGGCACCATAGAACCCATCGGCGGGATTGGCGATATTGCCAGGAAGCATGGGATCCTGTTTCACACGGACGCGGTGCAGGCTTTCGGGCATCTGCCCATAGATGTGGAAGAACTCCATATTGATCTGCTCAGTGCCAGCGGCCATAAGTTCAACGGACCCAAGGGAACGGGGGTTCTGTATATCCGCACAGGAGTGAAGGCAGGATCCCTGATCCACGGCGGCGCACAGGAGAGAAACCGCAGGGCGGGCACGGAGAATGTGCCGGGGATCGTGGGGTTGGGCGCGGCTGTGGCCAGGGCGGCCGCCACAATGGAAGAGAGGGCGGCGAAGGAAACCGCGGTGCGGGATTACCTGATCGGGCGGATCGAGGCGGAGATCCCTTACTGCCGCTTAAACGGTCACAGGACGAAGCGGCTTCCCGGCAACGTGAATTTCTCCTTTCAGTTTGTGGAGGGGGAATCCGTGCTGATCATGCTGGATATGAAAGGAATCTGTGGTTCCAGCGGTTCCGCCTGTACTTCCGGCTCCCTGGATCCTTCCCATGTGCTTCTTGCCACCGGGCTGAAACATGAGGAGGCACACGGTTCCCTGCGCCTGTCATTGTCCGAGGAAAATACAGTGGAAGAGGCGGATATTGTGGTGGAGGAATTAAAGGGAATCCTTACGAAACTGAGAAATATGTCCCCCCTGTATGAGGATTTCCTGAAAGGCAGGAACTGATGATGAAAAGGGAGCAGCCCCGCACAGAAATGCAGGGACGGAACAAATACCATGAACAGCAACGGAAGGTGAGTGAATATGTACAGTGAAAAGGTGATGGATCATTTTCAGAATCCCAGAAATATGGGAGAGATAGAGGATCCCAGCGGTGTAGGGACCGTGGGAAACGCCAAATGCGGCGATATCATGCGGATGTTCCTGAAGATTGACGAAAACGGTGTGATCCGGGAGGCAAAATTCAAGACTTTCGGCTGCGGCGCCGCGGTTGCCACCAGTTCCATGGCCACAGAACTGGTGAAAGGGAAAACGGTTCAGGAGGCATTGCAGGTGACAAACCGGGCGGTGATGGAAGCGCTGGACGGGCTGCCTCCTGAGAAGGTACACTGTTCCCTGCTGGCGGAGGAGGCGATTCACGCCGCACTCTGGGATTATGCTGAGAGAAACGGGATTGCAATTCCCGCGTGCAATGAGCCGGGGCAGTGTAGTTAATCAAAAACCAAGAACCTTTTGCCAACATAAAGCGTATTAGAAAGAATTGTGAAATAATTTTGAGCAGATTTCGACAATTTCTGAAAGGGAACTGAAGGAAGCGTTAGAGCAGTTTGACGCTAATTCGCATGTAACAGCTTTAATGGGGGCATCTTCAGAAACAAATAGTTTTTGTGAAAGATTGTTTCCCGATATAGATTTTGAGATGACAAGAAAAAATATAGGCAGAATTAAAGTAGAAACTGTCGAGGATATGCAGAATCAAATAATTGCCATGATAAATTTGCAGGAGGCTGATGCGGAAAAACAAGAAAGTAAAAATGTCGAAGCCTGAGCTTTATATGATTTTACAGGAAACGAAGGGTGGAAGCCATCCCTGGTAAACAGCGACAGGTGAGACAGCATTGAATCTGCAAAGGAGACGGAGGCGCCCCGTCCCTTTAGCCGGAAACCCAGAAAGAACAAGCCGCCTGGTACCACCGGGGCTGAACAGTTACAACTTGCAGGATGCAGGAATAATTTTTATGTGGAAAAGTAGAACAGAATAGGGTATAATGGGAAAAAAATCATAAAAACAATAAAGAAATAAAAGAAGTAAAGTAATAAAAGAAGTAAAGTAATAAAAGAAGTAAAGTAATAAAAGAAGTAAAGTGATGTTTAAGAAATAAAGCTATATAAGAAATTGGAATCTGGCTTAGGATCAATGGTGGATAAAAGTGGTTAAACGAAGATACACGAGCACGAGGCTATTAGACGAAGGAATGATGATCGATCAGGCAATTATAGACCGGACCGGTCGTATTTTGATTGCAAGAAAGACGGTGCTGGATCAATTTCTCATTGAATCCCTGCGCAAGATGGGTGTGCCCGGTGTGTATATCAGGGAGGGTGAGGAAGACCCTGACGAAGAGATAGAAGTTGCTCCCGAGACGCTGGAAACCATCGAGAAGCTGAAAGTGGCGGACCGCGCCAGAGTTACGCTGTCGGACAGTGTGAAGCAGCGCGTGTCCCAGGGAATCCAGTTCCTCTACAATGATACAAGTTCTTCCGATTTTGCCAATACAGCCAATAATATCACTTACAGCCTGATGCAGGCCATTTCGGAGAATGATGCGGTTGCCATGAACATCGATGCGCTGAAGGTCAGCGATGAGTATACCTTTAAGCACAGTGTGGATGTGGCCACTATGGCCATGATTATTGCCCGCAAAAGCGGGCTGCCGAATAAGGACGTCTACCAGATCGGCGTGGCGGGTCTGCTGCATGATGTGGGGAAGTCCCATATCCCCAATGAGATATTGAACAAGGCGGGCAAACTCACGGAGGAAGAGTTTGCTGTCATGAAGAACCATACGATTTATGGTTATAATATCTTAAAGCAAAAATCCGAGATCTCCAATGAAATCATAGCGGGCGTACTGCAGCACCATGAGAAGATCAACGGGCGCGGATATCCGTTGAAGCTGGCAAGCAAGCAGATCACACCCTATGCCAGGGTGCTGTCTGTGGCCGATATCTATGACGCGCTTGTGACGGAGCGGCCTTACAAGAAAGGATTTTCCGCACATGATGCCCTGGAGATGATTATGGCCATGACGGATGAACTGGATGTGGATTTCATGCGCAGTTTCATTGACACCGTGATCCTGTATCCGGTGGACACTTCGGTGACGCTGAGCAACGGGGAGAGGGCAAGGGTTGTCAAGAATACGCCCCATTACCCTATGCGGCCAAAGGTGGTAGGGCTTAAGAGCGGAAAGGTGTATGACCTTGCCAATGATATCAGCTGCGCCAGCATTATTATCGAGTAGATAGGCAGGAATCTGTTTAGGCCCCTGTGGAGTAACGGCTGCACGGGGGTTTTCTTTTTTATACACAGGGACGCACAGATGAAAATGTTGCTTACGCAACGTGTGTCCCGCGTGGCGAGTAGGGAGAAAATCTTCCCTGCTCGATTGTCACAGTAGCGCACGCGTATCGAAAACGCGGTTCGCGACATCCGGAGGTAGAAGGATGAAGGAAAAAGTTGTGGTGGGCATGTCCGGCGGGGTGGATTCCTCGGTGGCGGCCTTACTGTTAAAGGAGCAGGGATATGACGTGATCGGCGTCACCATGCAGATCTGGCAGGAAGAGGAGAGAGAGATAAAGGAGACAGGGGGAGGCTGCTGCGGGCTGTCTGCGGTGGAGGATGCCAGGGGAGTGGCGGAGAAGCTGGAGATTCCCTATTATGTGATGAATTTTAAAGAGGAATTTAAGAGCAGCGTCATGGATTACTTTGTGGAGGAATATCTGCGGGGACGCACTCCCAACCCCTGCATTGCCTGTAACCGGTATGTGAAATGGGAGGCGCTCCTACGGCGCAGCATTGCCATCGGGGCTGACTACATTGCCACGGGACATTATGCCAGGATCGACAGGCTGCCGGGTGGCCGGTATGCCATACGCAGTTCCGTGACGGCGGCGAAAGATCAGACCTATGCGCTGTATAACCTGACCCAGGAGCAGCTGGCCCGTACCCTGATGCCCGTGGGCAGTTATGCGAAAGAGGAAATCCGGGGGATGGCGGAGGCGGCAGGACTTCCCGTGGCCCGTAAGCCGGACAGCCAGGAGATCTGTTTTGTGCCCGATGATGATTACGGAGGATTCGTCGACAGGGCGGCGGGAGAGCGCGTGCCCGGCTCGGGAAAATTTATAGACAAAGAAGGAAATGTACTGGGCATCCACAAAGGCATCACCCACTACACCATCGGACAGCGGCGGGGGCTGGGGCTGCCCATGGGGGAACGTGTCTTTGTGACACAGATCCGTCCGGAGACAAATGAGGTGGTGATCGGCGGCAATGAGGATATCTTTACCCGCAGGGTGGTCTGTGACAGGGTGAATTTCATGTCGGTGGAGGATCTGGAATCGCCGGTCAGGGTATTGACAAAGATACGTTACAATCACAGGGGGGAATATGGCCGGATTGAGAAGCTTCCCGGCGGGCGGGTGCTGTGCACCTTTGAACAGCCGGTGCGGGCGGCCACCGCAGGCCAGGCCATGGTGTTTTATGACGGCGAATATGTGCTGGGAGGAGGAACCATTTCGGGAACGGAAGCATAACATAGTTTGAGAGAAGCCTGTAAAAGGCATTTATGGGAGTAGTACATGGATTTTAATTTTGGAAGACCTGATTTCAGGAGGAACCGCTTTGAGTCGGTGACGGGAACCATTGTGGATATGACGCCCACCAGGATCGGGAACCGCCGTGCCAACGGATGCATGATCTTTGTGGCGCTGGAGGACGCGGACGGGAACCCGGTGAATTTTGTAGTGACGCCCTCCACTTTCGTGGTAGGGTTTGAGACCTTGTCGGTGGGAATGAACGGTACCTTCTGGTATGCCACGGATGCACCTGTACCCATGATCTATCCGCCCCAGTATAACGCGGTGGCAGCGGCACAGACGAGAAATGGCCGGTTTGTGGACGTGGGATACTATAATATGTCGCTGATCAATGACAGCCAGACATTACAGTTGAACATAGACGGTTCCGTGAATGTCAGAACCACCAACAACCAGTATTTCCAGGGCAGTCCTGCCAACCATAACCTGGCGGTGGTGTACAGTTCCTCTACCAGAAGCATTCCCGCCCAGACCACGCCTATGGAGGTGTATGTGTTATGCGACTGACCAACGACTGTAGTATGGCGGGAATCAAACCTGCCATGCTGGAATTTCCCTATCCGCCCATACAGGTAAAATGCAGGAACCGCAGCTACGCGGATCTGCTCAGCGTGGATTACTGCGGTTCGGTGTCGGAACTGTCTGCCCTTACGCAGTACATCAATCATGAGAGCAGGCTTTCCCTGGAGCACTGCCGTCAAGCGAAAATGCTGCTGGAGATCGGGGTGGCGGAGATGATGCACCTGCAGAAGCTGGGGGAACTGATCTTTCTCCTGGGCGGGGAAGTGGACTATACGGCGAGATACCAGAACGGAAGAAACTGTCTCTGGACGCCGGAATTTCTGACCCTGCCTGACCAGATGAAAGAAATGCTCCATGTGGATATTGAGGGGGAGCGGGCGGCTATCAAACAGTACAGGATGCATATCAGCAAAATGGATGACGAGTGTGTAAACGCTGTGCTGGCAAGGATCATCAAGGATGAGGAGTATCATATTCTGCTTTTGCAGAGCCTTTTGGAGGAAGTATCATAAAAAGAGCGGCGATAAGTCCGCTCTTTTTGTGACATTGTGGACGGCGGCACACAATGCTTTAATCTTCCAGATATTGCTGGATGTGCTCCAGGGTTTTGTCGATTTTTCTGTTCTTGTCTTCCTCGTTCCTGGCTTCTTTGGCCTCCAGGAGATCATCCTTTACAAAGTTTAAGAGTAGTTTCTATTCCTTTTCGCTGATTGCCATTTTTTCCATTGCCTCCATTTTGTACTGGACCTCCTTCCTGCTATAAAGATTTACTTGCCTCATCTTAATATTTCCGACTGACGCATTTGTTTTGCCCACTTACATCATATACCATGTGCATACGAAAGTCAAACACCCCGCTGCAGAACTGAGGGATACCGTTGCTATTCAGCCCCGGTAGTACCAGGCGGCTTGCTAAAGGGACGGCGGCGCCGCCTGGCTTTCCGCAATCTATAATTATTTAAGGAAAATGACCGTGTTTGCATGGACAAAAGCCAATTCTTTCTGGCAAATATCATATAAATCAAGATGCAAAGAAACTCTAAATATTTTCACCTGCATGGTTGGAATATTCTTAAAATCGGCTCTAAATAGTTACTATGATTATGCAATGTAAAGAGGGACCGATCCATATACATTAAAACTTGCAGGAAACAGGCGCAGGGGAGACAGGGGTACTTTCTGCGGCGTGAGTGAGATGTGGAGAGGAGACTTCGGCGATGCCCGTCCAATGGCGGGCATTGCCGTGCATAAGGCTCATCGGAACGCCTATCGAGCCGTCGCAGAAAGTACCCCTGCCTCCACTGTGCCGTCCCTTTAGCAAGCCGCCTGGTACTGCCGGGGCTGAACGGTTACAGCTATGCCGGATCTTTTACCGGAAGCTGTTCCAGAAGGACGTTTTCAGTTCAATGGGAATCTCATACAGCACCTCATAGCTGTCATCCGTGATTACTCCGTGAATATCAATGTCCAGGTTGCTGCGGATGACCTTCAGGGTCAGCTGCGCGCCCACGGTTTCCGGCTTGGTGAACCAGTAGCCGTCCGTGTCTTCCTCATAAGGGTAGAGGGGATAGTGATTGCCCAGTTCGTCGGACAGGATAAACTGATATTCGTCTCCGGCGCGTCCTATGCCCTCGCAGTCGATGGACAGCGTGATATAGAGGGCAGATTCCCGCAGGCTGTCCAGGGTGATCTGATGCCCCTCGAACTCATAGGTCATGCCGATCTGCCATTCCCGGTCCGTGAAGCAGGTCTGGGGAGTGAAGGTATTGGTAAATCCGTCCCCGTCTGCCGCGTAGAGAAGCTGTACAGTGAGTTCCTTGCCGACCAGGCTCTGGCCCTCCAGGTCGTTCAGGTCGATGCAGTACAGGAAGGTGTCCGAGAACTCGTCCGCCGTCCCGTCGGCGTAGGTCTGTGTGTGCAGTCCACCGGTGTATTCGGACTGGCAGATCACTGTATCCCCGTCTGCAATATAGAAGAACCAGGGCAGGAACCAGGTGTGGAAGGAACCGTCCTGGGCCTCCTCCAGCCCGCTCCAGTCGAAGGTATAGCTGAACAGCAGATGGTGGTCCTCCAGCAGGACGCTGTTCAGTGTGCCCTTCACTCCGTCACATTCCTGGGGACCGCCCACGGGAAGGGCGCAGGAGG
The DNA here is from genome assembly GCA_947385725.1 of uncultured Lachnospiraceae bacterium. Taxonomy (GTDB): domain Bacteria; phylum Bacillota; class Clostridia; order Lachnospirales; family Lachnospiraceae; genus Acetatifactor. The sequence goes on from CANDMD010000009.1 coordinate 28,279, forward strand.
CGGCAATGGTATCAAAGTTTTTCAGGATCGCTTCCTGCTCGTGGAGACGGTCCGCGTGAAAATGTCCCACTGCGAAAACAGCGGCGGCGCTGACTGTGCCAAGCAGCAGGATCATGATTGCGGCCAACAGGACGGTAAGCTTCAGCTTCCCGGTACGTCCGGTGCTTCCCCCTATTCTGCGATCCTGTGTCCTATGCTGCGTTTTTATGGTGCCCATATATTCCTTGATGTAGCGTTCTTCTACATTTCCGATTACATCCATCAATTGCTCATTTGCTTTTCTGCTTGTTGCATTCATAGGAAAATACTCCTTTCTTCCAGCCAGCTTTTCAGCTTCTTCCGCATTCTGGAAAGGCGGATGTTGACGGTATTTCTGGTGACGCCGTTCCGGTCCGCCAGGGTCTGTATGGATTCCATGGCAAAGTAGCGTCCCATAAAAAGTATTCTGTCTTCCGTTGAAAGGGAAGCCAGAAAGCTGTTTATGGCTTCCCTGAGCGCCTCCGTGTCCTCCGCGGGGCTGGCGTCTGCGGAAATGCAGTCCTCCAATTCGTCCAGTGCCACAAGGTATACCCCGCCGCCCCGCTTTTTGGCGGTCATGCGGCGCAGCCTGTCCACGGCCCGGCGTCTGGTCAGCATGGCGGCGTAGGAGGCCACGGATTCCGGACATTGGGGCGGGATGGTATTCCAGATATCCAATAGGGCGTCGTTCATACATTCCTCCGCATCCTGGGCTGTGGGAAGGATACGCCCGGCGAAACTTCTCAGCATTCTGCCGTAGCGGCGTATGATCTCATCCAGGGCGGATTCCCTGCGCTGTCCAAGGAGCGCGATGATTTCAGTGTCTTCCATGTGTTTTCTCCTTTGGTCTTTGATCAAGCATAACACTTATTTTCTGTTTTCGTCCATATAGAGTTGTACCCGGGTTCTCTATCTCTTAAATCGCAAAAAGAAACGGAAACTTTCAGGATTAAACGTAACATTTCAGTTATATGGTTCCGTGAAATCACAGGGTGAACAGTATCCGCGTTGCGAGGCTTGAACCTTTACGCTGGAAAGAATACTGGAAAAAGGCAGTTCTTCATGATATAATACACTCAAGAATCCAGCGGTATTAACCATTCCAGCGGTATTGCGGAAGGAGAACATATTATGGGCAGAGCGGCGGCAAATGAGATCAACATTCCCAACCTGTTAAAGATAGGCGCGGGCACATTGGAGTATACAGGGGAATATTTGAAGGGCCTGGGACTGGACAAGGTGGTCATCCTGTTTGGCAACGGCCTGGTCGAAATGTTCGGTGACAGGGTCATGGCATCCTTAAAGCGGGCGGAGGTGGAAGTGCTGGAGTACCAGGAACTGGACACGGTCTGCATAGACGACCTGATCAGCCTGGCGTTTTCCATGCCCAATAAGACCCAGGCGGTGGTGGGTTTAGGCGGCGGGAAGGTGATCGATGCGGCGAAGTACTGCGGCTATCTGCTGAACCTTCCTTTCATCAGCGTACCCACCTCTTCCTCCAGCGACGGCTTTTCCTCCTCCAGCGCTTCCCTGGTGGTGGAGGGGCGCAGGAAATCCGTGCCCGCCAGGCTGGCATATGGCATCATCGTGGACACGGAGGTGATCCGGAGCGCGCCGGACAAATTCCTGTATTCCGGCATCGGCGATATGGTGGCGAAGATCACGGCGCTGTATGACTGGAAGTATGAGGGGGATCAGGGTTACACGGAGGTCAATGACTTCGCCATGATGATCGCCAAAAAGGCGGTGAACAGCTTTGTGCGCACCCCCTTTGACAGCATTAAGGAGGATCTGTTCCTGCGGGAACTTCTGGATTCCCTTGCCATGAGCGGTATCGCCAATGAGATTGCGGGCAGCAGCGCCCCCACCAGCGGCAGCGAACACCTGATCTCCCACGCCCTGGACAAGCTGCTGGAGCAGCCCCAGCTTCATGTGGTGCAGGTTGGGATTGCCACCTACCTGATGAGCCTGGTACAGGACCACAGGTACAAAAGGGTGGACACCGTTTTTACCCGGACGGGGTTCTGGGAGTATGTAGGTACGCTGGGAATGAAGCGGAGCGATTTTGAGGAGGCCATCGACATGGCGCCCTCCATAAAGCCTTTCCGCCACACCTATCTCCACGAGGAGGGATACCGGGAAAAGGCGAAGGAACTGCTGCGGACAGATGCCCATTTAAGCAGAATACTTGTGTGAGGTGCTTTTTATTTTCAGAATTTCTTCAGAAGTTCTTCGGTAAAAAGAAAGTTTTTCTACCTGTACGGTTGCAATCCAATGACCTGGCTGCATGCCATTTATGGCAATGCAGGCGGGGCGTTGGATTAGCAACTTACTTCCAAATGAACAAAACGCGGATGCGTAAGCAGACACAGGAGCGCGTAAGCGCGGGTTTTGTGAATGTGGAAGTCAGGTTGGATGCTCCTTGGAGCGTCCAACCGTACAGGTGGAAATTTTTCATGCTATATTTGGAACAGTTCTTAATTTGGAACAAGGGCTGCGGCAATCAGACCCTCGTGCTTTGACTTGCGGTGGTGCAGCTGGCTGCAAGGAGTTTAACCTCCGTAATCTGTGGGGAGAGCGTGAAGGGCAGGGCTGAAGAAGGCTGCAGAAGGCTGCAGCCTGCGGAAAGGCATGGTATCGGCATGAAGAAAACAACGAGAAATATAGTGATTGTCAGCGGCGTCCTGTTATGGATGGTGCTTCTGTACCTGGCAGGCGGCTTCCTGTTGTCCTTTCTGGGACTGGAATACCGGTTCTGGGTGGATTCGCTTGGCAAATGTCTGTGTATCCTGGCACTTCCGGCATGGGGCATAGGAGTGGCAATCTGGAAGCTCTGGCAGCGTTTCCAGGGACATAGGGCAGGGAAGTGGCTGGTCAGACTGATTGGGGGCGTGGCAGTCTGTCTCGGCCTGGCATGGTCCTATTTCGGCACTTTGCTTGCCATTGTCCTGTCCAAGGCGGATTACAGCCTGGGAGGCGGACTGGTGAGCGTGGTGGAGGCAAGCTTTTTTGTGCCTACAGAGTACGCGGTCTATGAGAGCGTGGGTCCCTTTTTCAGGAGGGAAATCACCTTGACGCCGGAGCGGATAGCGGCATATCTCACGGACAAGTATCAAAGGGAGTTTTACCCCGTGGAGGAAGGCGGGGAAACGCGGTATGTGGAAGCCGGGCGGGAGGGGATCAGGATAGCGGTGGAGTTTACCGGAAGAGAGCTGTGTGAGGACTATCCCCAGGCATCGGCGGATGCTTACCTGGCGGAGGGCTGGCAGGCGCTGGGGCTGGAATGGCGTTCCTTTATCCTGGAAACAGGACAGGGGGAGGAGCATTTCTGCATGGTGTTAAACGACGAAAAGAACGTGAATGCTTTCGGGGAGGATGTATACCGGCTCATACAGTATACCCTGGAGCAGCAGCCGGCGCTGGAAAAGTATGATGTGTCTGTTTATCTGGCGGCGAGGAGATATTACGGGCAGTGGTTCACGGTCGGCTTTGGCAGTAACAGAACCTGGGAGGATCTTTCCACGCGCCATTACAAGTATGATTACGCCAAAGTCACCCAGTTGGTCAAGTGGGGGGTGGACAGCGTGAGGATAAAGACCCATCAGGGCAGGACGGCCATGCGGGAAGAAATCAGTGATGTCGCAGTGAGAAACGCGGAAAGAGCCGAATTGGCATGCCAGGCTCCGGCAGGGCAGGCCGCCCTGCCGGAGCCCACCCAGAGGGAGCTGGTGGAGGCGGAATTCCCGGAACAGTGCAGGGCAGCAGAAGCCATATGGGAAGCGGCGTTAAAGGATGCCGGATACGGGTATGAGCCCGGCGCCAATGCCAATGCCAAGGGCAATCTGGTGATCTGGCTGGGCAAGCTGCCGGCGGACAATTTGCAGAGTGACAGTGCAGAAAGCGATTATTACCTGACCTACGACAGGGAGTCCCAAAACGGCAGCTGCTATCTGTTCGTGCTGTCGGAGGTGCCGGAGGGATATGGCATGAATGACGCGTATCTGCGGGAATTCTACGCCTGTGAGAAGGATACCTTAAAGGTGGTCGCTGGAAACAAGACCTCCTGGGTCCAGGTGGGCAGCGCCGAATACAGGGAAATCACGGGAGAGTGAAGCCCTTGCCATGATTCCCGCGAGCAAACATTGTATCGTTGACCGACAACAGCGCGGCAATGACGTGAACAGCGAGTGCTGATTACTCAGGAATTAATGCAATGATGTACTAGGGGCACATACCTTATCCTGAGAGAAAGGTATATGCCCCTTTGCCGGGTCTGTCATAAGGTATACTCCCTGGAAGGCTGGTAAAAAAAAGTCTGAAGCCGGCTGTCTGCGTCGTAAGTGACGGTGTGACAGCCGATGGGCGGTCTCTCGTCTAATGCCCTTTCCAGAGTCATTGCAAAAGACGCAGACCTGGAAG
>CANDMD010000010.1 GCA_947385725.1 uncultured Lachnospiraceae bacterium
AATCGACTGAATCTCCTTGAACAGAAGCGGGATATTCAGTGCCACGCCATTTCCGATTACGCTGGTGATATGCTCATAAAACACGCCTGAGGGCAGGGTGTGCAGCGCAAACTTGCCGTAATTATTTACGATGGTATGTCCCGCATTGGCGCCGCCCTGGAAACGTACAACAATATCCGCCTCCTGTGCCATCATATCCGTGATCTTACCTTTGCCCTCATCGCCCCAGTTAGCTCCTACGATCGCCTTAACCATGATTTTCCTCCATTCATCCGAAAAGTTCCCACCTGTCCCTGCTGCTCCTACAGGCTGAACATTTCCCTTTTACGGATTAAGTATACTATATTTCCATTCATAAGTAAAATCAATAGTTTTTATACATTTCATAACCGTTGTCTATATCAGTATTCATTTCAAGGCATTGGTGAACACCGTCAGCCAATGCCTTCTGACCAGTTATGAAAGAGTGCTTCCTGTAAAACCCCTGACACATTCATATTGGCACGTTCCGCCTCAATTCCTCCTTTCAAAAATAGTATACGCATCAAATATGTATTGGCCAATAAATCTTATACATACTTAATGCGTATATTTTGACTGTCGCTATGCGGAACGCCTTAATCATCCTTATCCTTCCCAAGCTTACGTGATAATGCAAAAGTGGCAATGCCCACCGCCGACAGGATAATCTGCGTAATATTCAGTTCCTTCATAACCCGCATGGATGTCTCCGCGCTGTCCATGTGATACAGCCAGTCATTGACATACACAATGTAGCTGACCGCCGTAATATTCAGGGTTGTGGCATAGGCGTTTTTACGCTTCCCGAAGGTATTCCAGAAAAGCATTGCTGCCGCTATCGACGCCGCTGCCCTGCAAATATTTACGCACAAGGGTCCCAGCTGCCCTGGTTCCATCCCAATCCCCAGAAACAGAATTTGCTCCGCTTCCTTTGTCACATATTCCGTGACCGAATGTATCAAAGAGGCGAAAAATACCACCACAAAAGCAAATATTGCACCGGAGGCAACGATCTCTGCCGCAGCAGCCTTTCCGCCGGAATACCGGTAGTTTCCCGCCAGCACAGCCGCGCAGAAAATCAGGACACTGAATACCACCGAGGGAATCCCGGGATAATTGAGCAGACCTCCCCCGCCCACAAACAGTCCCGCATACGCGATCCCCACCAGGAGCACCAGCATAACCTTTCCCAGTTCCTCCTTGTGGGTGAGGGTGCTGCGTATCTTTTTCAGATAATCGACCTGCTTTTTAGACGCTTGTCCCGCCACAATCTCCGTATTCTTCATCTGTTCCAGCTTTTCCTTACACTGCATGCACTCCGCCACATGCTCCCGCACCAGCTCCTTTGTATCCTCCGAGCAGATATTGTCCACATAGGACGGTAATAAATCCTGTATCACGCTGCACTTGATCTTCATACCCTTCTCCTCCTGTCACTTCTTCCTTCCCGCCATGCCGCCTGCGGTGGCATAGACATTCAATGAAAATTTCTTCCTGTTCCCGTCTCCGGTTCCGGGCCTCCCTGCCGCCGCTCATGTCCTGCCCGGCCCTTCCCCGTTCCGTCCTCTCAGCAGCCGTTCCTTTCCCCGGTAAAAGGTCACCCTTGCCCAGTTCTCGCTTTTCCCCAGTATGTCTCCGATTTCCCTGAAAGAAAGTTCCACCATGGTTCTCAGATAGATCACTTCCCGCATCTGCTCCGGCAGCTTCTGCATATCCTTCAATACATCCATGAGTTCATAGTGCCTGATCACCTGTTCCTCAATTCCCTTTTCTGCGGTATTCCTTCCGGACATTTCATCCAGGGCAATCTCTTCGGATGGAATCTCCTTCCCCCGCTTCGCCAGATATTGCAGATAGATATGCTTGGCAATCTGACAGAGCCAGACACTGATCTTGCAGCTATAGTCGTATCGGTCTATGGAATTCATTGCACGCAGAAAAGTTTCCTGTGTCAATTCCTCCGCAAGCTGCGGGTCACGGCAGTATTTTAAGAGAAATCGATATACCAGCTTGGCGTTTTCCTGATATATTTCCTCCATTTCTCTCCCCCTTTCTGCCTATATATCCGTCTCACAGGCCTTTCGTTACATCAAATCATAAAATTTTACCGCATACATTGAAGCCCTGCAGGAGGGAACCCTGCAGAGCTTATCGGCGGTAAAATGTACCTGATGGCGTCGCCAACCCTTACACATCAGGATATTCCGGCATACTACCCTCCGGCATCTTGGGCGGCTCCCCGCCGGGTGCCACTCCCTCAGGCAGTTCCGGCATACTACCCTCCGGCATCTTGGGCGGCTCCCCGCCGGGTGTCACTCCCTCAGGCAGTTCCGGCATACTACCCTCCGGCATCTTGGGCGGCTCCCCGCCGGGTGTCACTCCCTCAGGTAATTCCGGCATGCCGCCGGGCTTTCCTCCGGGTATTCCGCCATTTCTGAAACCGCCTATATTGAATCCGGATCCGTAGATCAGGCTGTCACCCAGGACTGCTTCCGTGCGTTCTTCTCCGGAAACAATGGTATACGTGCCTCCCAGTTCCAGTCCGGGACAGCTGACTACAACTGAGTTAAATCTGCATTCCGCTGTGTACGATATCATTTCCTTTCCCAGGGAATCCCGCAGCGTGATCACTGTCCCTGCAGCATGATCCTTCGTTGTGACCAGGATAGAACCCTGGGTGGACGTGTCCCCAAAATTCATCGCCATACCTGAGTTGCCTGCTGCCACCACGGTCCCGCCGGTAATCTGCCCAATTCCCTCATAATCGAGCGCTCCATTAGCGCCGTTTTCCGGTCCTGACACATAAAGTTCTCCGCCGGAAACCAGCAGATCGCCGTTAGAGTCCAGGCCGTCACCGTCCGCACGGACATAGATCACGCCGCCGGAAATCGCAATGCAGGGATCGCTGTCACCTTCACCGGCCCCATTGATCCCGTCATCTGCCGCATACAGCCGGATCGAGCCGCCGGATATCTCCACACGGTTCCCTTCTATCCCTTCATAGCTGTCGGAAATATGGATGCTTCCCCCGGTGATCGTCACCATTTCATCTGCGTGAATACCGTCATCCCCTGTAGCCAGGGACAGTTCCCCGCCGTTTATGACCACACCCAGATTCGAATGTATGGCGTCGTCTTGCGAATCAATGGAAAGCGTCCCCTGATTGACCGCCAGTTCCGCTGCCGCCTTGATTCCTTTGGCGCTGACTGCGTCCTCATTCTCATCCGCCACAGTCCGGCTGCCGCTGCCGCCGCCCGCTGTGATATCCACAGTGCCGCCGTCCACCTGAACCACGCTTCCTGCGCTGATCCCGTCTCCCTGGGAACTGATCCGGATTGTGCCGTCGGAAATAAACACATAACCCTTTTCCGCATCTTCACTGTTTTCCGCGTGAATACCGTCTTTCCCCGAAGCGATCTGTACCGTCCCTCCGCCGACCCTCACGCTGTCCCTGCCGGAAAGCCCCTGTCTCTGTGCAGTCACAGCCAAAGAGCCTCCCGTGATTTTCAGGTCATCCCTGGAGACGATCCCATGCCCCTCTGCGGCATTTACAATAAGACTGCCCGTCCCATTGATCACCAGATCGCTCTTTGCAAAGATCACCCCGTCAATGTGATCGTCATTGATCGAAGTATATCCCCTGCTTATCAGGCTGTTTTCCGATCCATCCGCAAGTGTGACAAAGACCTTGTCAGCCTCCTTCACATAAATTGCCGCATTAGCATCATTGTCTATCTCCACGCCGTCCAGCACCAGCTGTATCTTGTCATCCTTTCCCGCATCCACAATGACCATGCCTTCCGACAGCGTCCCGCTTAAGAGATAGACCCCCTCCTTTGTAATAGCCACATCCCCTCCGGAAAGAGTAATCTTTTCCGCCTCCGCCGCATCATACGCACCACTCAAATCTCTTTCCGTAAACATCTCTGATGCCACCATACTCCCGCCTGCAAACGTATATGCAGACTGCTCCTTCTCAGAACCGCCTGTCCCAAAACTGCCTGCCGCAGAACCCCCGGACCCGGAATCATCTGCCGCAGAACCGCGACCGCCTGTACCCGCTAACGACTCCGACACATCCTCCATATCACCGCGGCCGCCGCATCCCGTGAGAGATACCGCGAGCAGGCAGACGGCCAGTACAGCGGAATACAGCCCCGCCATTCCCCTTTGCTTTCCGCAGATTTTCCATTCACAGATCCTTTTTGCGCAGATTCTCCACAAACGAATCATCCTTCCACAGATTTTCCTCACACAAATCATCTTTCTACAGACCCTCTCTCCACAGAAATTCATATCCACATCATCCTCCGTCATCAGACTCCGGGAGGCAGTCCACCGGATCTCCTCCCGCTGTCCGCTCCTCACCCGTGGGTCTGCCATCTCCTAACCGTTCCTCGCCTCAAAGTTCACAGGACGCCGTCTCCCGGCGCGACACGGAGATCTCCAGATTCCCGTTCCGACACCGCAACTTGTCTATCAGTTCCTTCTCCGCCTCCGCGCTTTTCAATGTAATGTAATATGTCAGTTTAAACAGACTTCCCATGTTTGCCGTTTTCACCTGTTCCAGTTCGTGGGAAGAAGTATACTCCTCCAGTATTTCGTCAAAAACCCCCGTGTAATCAAGATCCTCCGGAATTATTACATGCAGCACCTTATACAGCGCCCCTCGCTTTTGACTGCCAAAGTCAAAGCTGTTGTACAGAACCGCTGCCGCGCTTAAAACCACCGCAAACAGCACCGCAAAGCCCAGATATCCCATGCCGGCTATCAGCCCCGCGCACATTGCCAGGAAGATGGCCCCGATCTCCTTTGCCGTACCGGGAACCGATCGGAACCGCACCAGGCTGAACGTTCCCGCTACAGCCACGCCTGTACCCACATTCCCGTTGACCATCATGATCACCACACATACCACCGCCGGAAGCATGGCAAGGGTCACCAGGAAACTCTTCGTGTAACGGTTCCTGTATGTATACACCGCCGCCAGCAAAAGGCCGATCCCCAGCGCCACTGCAAGGCAAAGCAGGAAATCCGGCACAGAAATCACATTGACCGACCGGGAATCAAAAATTCCCCGAAACATATCGTTAAGCATAAACAATCTCTCCTTCCTCTCTCAGAAACATGGTCTGATAAGCGCTTCCGTATTTCGAGAACGATGTCTTATGAATCTTCTCCTCCGTAAGCGCCTTTACCATCCAGAGGGGGATTCCCCCCGGCGTCTTGATCTCCATCAGCGTATATTCCGGCTCCAGAAGCGCTTCCCCGTACACCCCGCAGCCCAGGGACAGATCCTCCTCGCGGAACAGGATGTTCTCGTCAAAGGTCACACGAAATTCATCGGAATCCCTGGTATAAAAGGCTTCCCTCTCATAGGAAAGAAACACCCGGGGCGCCAGCGTCCTGTAAAATTCCAGGAAATAATCGATTTCCTCCGTAATGTGCGTATGCACCGGTGCAGGCAGCTTTCCCGCCAGATATGCCATGGCCTGCGCTTCCGCAATGCCGATCCTTCGTTTATAGACCACCGAGTCATATTTCTTTTTCAGTTCCACGAACACCTTATCCCCGGAAGCCGCAGCCTGATAGCTTCTGACCCTCAGTTTCTCCTTGTACACCGGTTTTCCCAGCGAAGTACGGATCAGCCGATAGTTATCCGTGTCATAATAGATATTGCGGATCGTGCTCCTGCCGTACCCGTCCGGTTCCATATAGGGCTCCATGGACTGAAGTACCTTCGCCTTCTGCCTCCTGCTCAACAGATACTTTATCTCATACCGCCGGAATACCATCTGTGTTTCCATTTCTTCCTCCGCTCCTGCCATACATTTTCCCACAAAATGATCATTTCCTCCCCTGATAAAGACATTATAACAGCCGAACCTAAATGCAGCCTAAATATTTTGTGAAAACTCTGTGATCATCCGCACACCTGACGGCATTGACAAAAAGAGTGCCCGATATTAGAATGAGGATAACCGTAAGAAACAAAGTAAAACCGTAAAGAACAAAGTTCCGGACAGCCATGAATGGAACTAAATCACATATGAGGGGAATTGGAAAAATGGACACAGGAAGCAGGAATAAGCCTTACCGGCAGATATCTGAACGACTGGATCGCTTTTTGCTGACAGCAGGCTCCGCCTGTGTGGGAGTCATTGTGATTTCATTACTTTGCTGCAAGGAATATCCGGAGCGGCTGACCGGAAACAGATTTCTCATGCTGTTTGTTCTGTTATTCATCTTGTCAGGAGGTCTTCTGTACCGGTTCTCATGCGGGAGAAAGCCGGAAAAGAAAATACTGCGCCATCCTGTCCTTTTGTCGGCAGGCATATATGCCCTCTTATACGTCATGCAATTATTATGGGTCAACAGCGTATATTTCTACAGCGGCTGGGAAGTGGTCAATATGCGCGACTGTGTGGAATGGCTTGTAAACGGCGGTTCCCTGCAGGGCTTCTCCATCGATGTGAAGTATTCCATTTTCCCCAATAACCTGTTGCTCTTTTATCTGTTCTGCGTAATCGAAAAGCTTGGAATGCGCTTTTCCATGGAGACACCATACAATCTATGTATTGATATCTCCTGTCTATGCGTCAACCTGTCCTGCTTTCTGGGAAGCCTGATCGTGCGCAGGCTCACGGATTCCAGAATTATAAGGTACTGTTACGCGACCATAAGCACCGTCTTTATTTTGTTTTCCCCCTGGATCATCATTCCCTATTCCGATACTTACGGCATGCTTTTCGTGATGCTTGGGATGTGGGGACTCACATGCCTGGATCAAAGCTATTTCAAGTGGAGCGTGACGGCATTCGCCTGCGCTGTCGGCTATCACATCAAGCCGACCTGCATTTTCCCGATGTTTGCCGCCTATATCGTATATGGACTCAGCTATGTGTTGAAGCTGCGGGAACGCCGGAAGGAAATACGCGCGCTTCTTTTGGGTACGCTCGCCTTCGTATGTATATGGCTGTTCGTGCCCTGGTGGATCCAGCATACCTACAGCTTTCAGCTCCTGCCCCACTGCCGCATGACCTACACCCACTTTCTGATGATGGGGATCAACGAGGAGACAAGCGGCACCTTCAGCACTGCCGACTTCATGTACTCCAACGGTTTCCCCAATGTCGAAACGCGGGAGCAGGCCAATAAAGAAGAATTTGTCCGCCGGCTGAGAGATCTCTGGAACAGAAAGGAACTCGGGAATTTTATTAAAAACAAGGCGATGGTAAATTTTAATGACGGTACTTTCGCCTGGAACGGGGAGGGCGGCTTCTTCTTTACATCTGTGGAACATGACAATATCTTGTGGTACTGGTTCCTGGACACAATGGTTCCTCCCGACACATGGGAGAACGAGGGAAACCACTATTTTCTTTACAGGACTGTCATGCAGGGGCTTTGGCTTCTGGTTCTGACCGGCCTGGTGTTCACCGGCTTTGACTGGAAAAACAGGCTCCCTGAGAAGACGTGTCTGATGATCGTATTATGCGGCCTGATGGCCTTTGTCATGATCTTTGAGGCACGGGCGAGATATCTCTTTTTGTATTCGCCCGCATTCCTGCTTCTATCCCTGTGCGGCTATGAGGCCGTCTGGAAAAAGAGCATTGCGCTGCTGCGCAGGAGGTTCCGATGAAATTACTGATCGCGGAAGATGATACCGACATTGCCAGGGCATTGAGGGCACTCCTGGAGCACAATAACTATACGGTGGACACCGTGGCAAACGGCAACGATGCATATGCCTATTGTCTGACCGGAAATTATGACGGCATCGTACTGGACATTATGATGCCCGGCATGGACGGCCTGGAGGTACTGAAAGCCCTGCGGGCGGACGCCATAAATACCCCCGTCCTGCTTCTCACCGCAAAGTCCGATATCGAAGACCGGGTGAAAGGCCTGGACGCGGGCGCCGACGACTATCTGCCCAAACCCTTTGCCGCCACCGAACTTCTGGCGAGAATCCGGGCCATGCTTCGCAGAAAGGATGCCTGGCAGGGCGAGACCCTGGAATTTGAAGGACTGCGGCTGGATCTCTCCACCTTTGAATTAAGCTTTGGTCAGACCGGTCTCCGGCTGGTCAGCAGGGAATTCCAGATGCTCCAGCTTTTAATGCAGTCCCCCGGCGCCGTCATTTCCACGGAGCAGTTCATGGAAAAGATCTGGGGCTGGGATTCGGAGGTGGAGGTCAGCATCGTCTGGGTCTACATCTCAAACCTCCGCAAAAAATTTGAGAAACTGAAAGCCCCCGTCAATATCAAGGCTGTAAGAGGCGTGGGCTATTGTCTGGAAAAGAAATATCCGGAATAGAATATCCGGAACAAAATAAAAGGCCTGGTTATCTTACATGATTAAAAATCTACAGAAAAAATTTATTTCCATTACCGCCGCAGCGCTGTTCATCATGATCCTGTCCGTCATGACGGCGGTCAACGGGATTTTTATTTATCAGACGAATCAGATGCTGGATTCCCGCCTGGAATTGTTCATGACTGACTTGGATAGGTTCCATGCCCCCCCTCCTGATGCAAACGGAATCATGCCGCGCTTTGAAGAAAGGTTGAATATCAGGTTTGACGGCTGTCTGGTTTATCTCAACGAAGACGGTGAGATCACGAAGATCCGCCAGGACAGGGCAGAAAACTACTCAGAGGCTGAACTTGGGGAGATCACTTCCGAAATTTTTTCAGGGAAAAGAGACCACGGCTGGCACCAATATTATAAATTTTATAAGACTACGGTCATTCTTCCGGACGGTACATCGGAAACCGTGATCGGCCTGCTCAATGCCTCCTCCAGCCTGTACTCCGTCTTCACCGTGCTCCTGATCTCTGCCGTCATCGGAACCGTCAGTTTTCTGCTGGTGCTGCTCATTGTCATCCTTGCCTCAGGGCACGCCGTAAAGCCTATCGCGGAGAGTTATGCCAGGCAACGACAGTTCGTCACTGACGCCGGGCATGAGCTGAAAACTCCCCTTACGGTTATCTCCGCCAACAACGAGCTGCTGCGGATGCTTTACGGGGAAAGCGAATGGTTTGACGGCATTGACAAGCAGGTGGCAAAGATGAACGGACTGGTACAGAACCTGATCACACTGGCCCGGATGGACGAGGAACAGAAGCCCGTCTTCTCCCCCTTTAACCTGAGCGACGCCGTCTACGACACCGCCAGGTCCTTTGAAAACCTGATCCACTCCCGGGGCCGCCTTGTAACCTTTGACATCGCAGAAAACATCCACTGCCTGGGTGATGAATCCGGGCTGCGCCAGGTCGTTTCCATCCTCATGGACAACGCGGCGAAATATTGTGATGAAAAAGGAAAAATCGCCGTCCGGCTGAGAGCCGACAGACAGATCCGCCTACAGGTGGTCAACGATTTCCACAACGCGGACAGCAGCGATCTGGATAAAATGTTTGAGCGGTTCTACCGCGCCGACAAGGCCAGGACTTCCGACGGCAGTTATGGCCTGGGGCTTTCCATTGCCAGGTCTGTGGCAGAACTCCACAAGGGGAAGATCCGTGCCAGGGCATTGGAACACAACCGGATCATGTTTGAGGTCACCCTGCCCCGCTGGACAGCCTCGGCTGCTCATCTCCAATAGTACATCAAATATTAAGTTCCTAAATCCAAAGCGTCTCTGAAAGTATCGATATCCCAGGCTTTAAAGAAAACAAAAATATCAGAAGCTTATTTATGCTGTAGTAGTATCAGGAGGCATGTTATTTCAAATGAAAACAAGAAAAATTCAGGACGGCGTGACACCGCCGTCCCTTTAGCTGATATAAAAACAATAATATCCCCAAAATAGCCTACTCAGATAACTTAAACTGTCCCACCAGTTCATCCAGAATGATCGCCTGGGCAGACAATTCCTGGCTGGTCGCGGAAGCTTCCTCAGCAGTTGCCGCGTTGCTCTGCACCACCTCGGAAATCTGGTTCACGCCGATCTCCGCCTGCCGCATCGCCTCCGACTGATCCTGTACCATAACCTTCAGATCCTTTGAGAACTCCGCGATCTCCTTGATACCGGCCACAACAGCCTGTATGGAATTTGCCGCACGCTCTGCCGCGTTATTGCCCTCCGATACTTCCCTGATGGAGCCCTCGATCAAATCCCTGGTGTCCACTGCGGCCTTGGCGCTCTGATCCGCCAGTTCCCTGATCTGATCCGCCACAACCGCAAAACCGCGTCCCGCTTCTCCTGCCCTTGCCGCCTCAATGGATGCATTCAGGGACAGCAGATTGGTCTGTGCCGCTATGGATTCAATTTCTGAAATGATATTGCCGATCTTTGTGGAAGCCTCATTGATACGTCCCATGGCCGCCATCATAGTGTTCATCTCTTCCCGGCTGCCGTCCGCCTCGTCTGCATAACGCTGCGCCTGCAGATAAGATTCATCGGAGCGCTCTGCACTCTTCTCCATTGCCACCGTAATATCGGAAATGGTTGCATGCAGCTCCTGCACCGCCTGAGCCTGGTCGGTAGCGCCCTCCGCAAGGCACTGTGAAGCGGTTGCCAGATCCCCGGAACCGCAGTTCACCTGGTTGGAAGCCTCCCCGATGGCAATCAGTGTCTTCTGCATCTGATCCCTCAGACCGCGCATGGATTCATACAGCTTCGCGAAATCCCCGGTATATCTCTCAGCAGCCTTGGATTTCACCGCATAGTTTCCTGATGCCATCTCTCCCAGCACCTCGCCAATATCGAAGATGATGGTGTCCAGGTTCTTCGCCATCTCGGAAGCGTCTTTCTCCATGATCTCCACTTCGTCCCCTGTTTCTATCATAGGGAAGGGAGAAGAAAGATCTCCTGCCGCAAACGTCTTGAGACGCCCTCCCAGCTTCTTGAGGGGATCCGCAATTCTCTTTGCGATGCTTTTGCTTATTCTCAGGGACAGCAGCATCGCCACTGCGATAATGGACACGATCACTGCTACAAGAATCCATCCCACGACCATAAGCGTAACTGACAGGTCATTGCCTTCATTGACCTTCACGTCCATGAGTTCTTCCAGCTTGCTGTATATACTGTTATAGATTGGTGCCAGGTCATTGAGCGCTATTTCCTGCGCCTGACGGCAAAGTTCCCTGTCCGTATTCGCCCCCAGGGCCATGATCTCAGCGTCAAGCCTCCAGTAGTTTTCCAATTCCGCGCTGATGGCGTCATAGGTCTGCCTGCCTGCGTCCGAAACAATGGTATCCTCTATCCTGGCGAAAGATTCCTTGAACTTTACAATAAGTTCATCATGCTGCTTCACTACCGTCTCGATGGCATTCTCATCATCATACCCGATGGCCGCACGCAGGGAAGACCTGAGGTCGGCAAATTCAAACATCGCCGTTCCGATATCACCCTGGGCAAAGCCAAAATTCTTCAGCGCATAAGAATACCTGTTGGAGATGACCATCAGCGCAATCACTCCCACCACCGCTGCCACAGCGGCCATCGCAGCCACCTTGACAATCGACACGGTAAGCTTCTTTTCGATACTTTCCCTGTTACCCTGATTCACATTTTCATTCATAACACAAACTCTCCTTTTACAGCTTCACAGCTTTCTCTGACACTTTTCCAGGTATGGGAATCACATCCACTACTGTCATGCTATCAACATATCATTATTTTCCCTTATTTTTCTACCCTCAATGCAACAACAATAGTACTGTAATGTCAGGAAAACTTATGCTGTCAACTACTGTGAAAATCGTATCAGGAGTACTGGAAATGGTATCTATTTCTAAATTATAAACTTTTTTTGTAAAAATACAATACTCATTTACGATTTGTCTCATGATTTTTGATATTTTTGCACAAATCCCCGGGAATCGGCTTCCCGGGGATTTTTTGTTCTTCACGCTATTTCAGGGGCTTTCCTGTCAAAAGCTCATATCCCTGTAAATACTTGGCTATGGTCTTGTCCACGATCTCCTGGGGCAGTGTCCAGTCATTTCCGGGATTTGCCTTCAGCCAGTCCCTGGCGAACTGCTTGTCGAAGGAAGGCTGGCTGTGGCCGGGCTCATAGCCGTCCGCAGGCCAGAAGCGGGAGCTGTCGGGAGTCAGCATCTCATCCCCGACAACCATATTGCCATCCTCATCCAGGCCAAACTCAAACTTGGTATCCGCAATGATGATACCCCTGCCCAGGGCATACTCGGCGCACTTCCTGTACAACGCAATGGTATAGTCACGCAGCTTGGAGGCATACTCCTCCCCCTTTCCGGGATACCGCTTCTCCAGGTACTCCACACTCTGCTCAAAGGAGATATTTTCGTCATGATCCCCGATCTCAGCCTTGGTGGAAGGCGTATAGATGGGCTCCGGCAGCTTGTCGGATTCCTGTAATCCTTCCGGCAGCCGGATCCCGCACACCGTACCGTCCTTCTGGTAGCTTGCCCAGCCGCTTCCGGTGATGTAGCCGCGGACGATGCACTCTATGGGAAGCATATGCAGCTTGCGGCACAGCATACTGTTGCCGTCAAATTTCTCCTGACGGAAAAATTCCGGCATATCCTTCACATCCACGGAGATCATATGGTTGGGAATGATATCCTCCGTCATGTCGAACCAGAACTTGGACATCTGGGTCAGCACCGCGCCCTTCCTGCTCACCTGGTTGTGCAGGATCACGTCGAAGCAGCTGATCCTGTCAGTTGCCACCATGATCAGGCTGTCGCCGTTATCATAGATTTCACGCACTTTGCCCTCTTTTACAGGTTTCAGTTCCCGAACACTCATTTTGCTATCTCCTTTGCTTTTTTAGTCTTAACTGCATGTCCACCTTCTCCGAGATCCTGGACTTCACCAGTTCCGCGATCTCGCGGGTATTGAGCTGGGCGTATTCCTCAAAGAAAATCGGCGCCAGGAAATGAACCTGGGTCTTTACCCTCCTCAGGGAATTGACCCCGAAGGGCTTGTAGGAATCAATGATAGCCACCGGCACAATGGGCGCTCCCGACTTGGTGGCACACTTGAAGGAACCGGGCAGGAAATCCTGCAGGTCATTCTTCTTGTTGCGCCCGTAGCCTCCCTCAGGGAATATGATGTACCTGCGTCCTTCCTTCACTTCCTCCGCGATCTCCAGGATGGTCTTCAGCTGGCTCCTCATATCCGTCTTGTCCAGCCGCTGCCCATGTACCAAATCAATAAAGGAATTGGTGATGGGAAGGGTGGAGCGATCCGCATCCATGACAATGGTGCAGGGCTTCGGATGGGAGATCATGATTCCCAGGGTGTCATACTTGCCCTGATGGTTGGAATACATGATATAGCCGCCCTCCGGGGGCAGATGCTCCTGTCCGGTGCTCTCCGTCCTGATCCTGCCGTTGCGCATCATAATGGAAATGCACCTGCGCGCCATCTTATACCGCCGCTCCTCGGAAAAGTTCTCGTCATGCCTCTCTATATACCGCGCCTTACAGATATAATACATTACAAATGGCAGGGAGACCACTACCACATAGCATAATCTCAGCATACATTTTCACCTCTCAACGAAACACTATGATTATACTATTATTTGCGAGGTTTGTCAAAATCACTCGCGCCCGTCCCAGCAATAGGTACAAAGCTTATCCTTATCGATGCCCACGGAAGCGATCATGTCGTCCAGCCTATGGTAACGGAGCGTTGTAAAATTCAGCTGCTTTCCGATTCGCTGCAGCATTTCCGCGTACTCCGGCGTATCCGGATCCACATAGCGCTTTAAGTCGATCTCCCTGCCCTCTCTCTCCATATCCTTCAGCACCCGTCTTGTGATCAGATCCATATCCGAAGTGGAGCGGGAGAAATTCAGGTATTTACAGCCATATAAAAGGGGCGGGCAGGCGGGACGGATATGTACCTCCTTCGCGCCGCTCTGGTACAGGAATTCCGTGGTCTCCCGCAACTGTGTACCCCGGACAATGGAATCGTCGATCAGCAGCAGACTCTTGCCCTGGATCAGGTCGTGCACGGGGATCAGCTTCATCTTCGCGATCAGATTCCGCTGGGTCTGAATGGTGGGCATGAAAGACCTGGGCCATGTGGGGGTGTACTTGATAAACGGCCTGGAAAAGGGGATTCCGGACTCATTGGCATAACCGATGGCATGGGCTGTTCCGGAGTCCGGCACTCCCGCCACGATATCCGGCTCCACATTATCCCTCTTTGCCAGCATGGCGCCGCAGTTGTACCGCATTTTCTCCACGCTGATACCCTCATAGGACGAAGAAGGGTATCCGTAATAGATCCAGAGGAAGGTACAGATCTTCATATCCTTCCCGGGCTGTACCAGGGTTCTGACCCCCTCCGGCGTCACCACCGCGATCTCCCCGGGACCCAGTTCCCTCTCGGCCGTATACCCCAGGTTCAGGTAGGCAAAGCTTTCAAAGGAAACGCAGAAAGCGTCCTCCTTTTTCCCGATGGCCACGGGGGTCCTGCCCATACGGTCCCTGGCGGCGTAAATCCCCTTAGGGGTCAGGATCAGCATGGTCATGGAGCCCTCAATAATCTCCTGGGCATACCGGATACCCTCCACCAGGTTGTCCTTCTGGTTCACAATGGAAGCCACCAGCTCCGTGGCATTGATATCGCCGCCGCTCATCTCCAGGAAATGGGAATGCCCGTGGCTGAACAGGTCTTTGGTCAGCTGATCGGAATTATTGATCTTGCCTACCGTGGCAATCGCATAAGTACCGTGATGGGAACGGACGATCAAGGGCTGGGGTTCGTAATCGGAAATACATCCGATCCCCAGGGTTCCCTTCATGGTATTGACATCCTTATCAAACTTTGTACGGAAGGGGGCGTTTTCAATGTTATGTATCGCCCTGTCATATCCGTATTCCTCGCTGTAGACTGCCATTCCGGCGCGTCTGGTTCCCAGATGGGAATGGTAGTCCGTCCCAAAAAACAGATCGAACACACAATCCTCTTTGGCTGCTACTCCAAAAAATCCACCCATTTCCTCTCTCCTGTCTGCAACTATACCGTTATTTCTGCCTTCACACCCAATAATTCCCTGTTTTCCTCCAGCACAGGACGTATCACCTTCGCCAGGAAAGCGTCCACCTGCTCCACGGAGCGCCCCACGTATCTGGAGGGTTCCATGGTCTTCTGCAGATCCTCCAGCGTCATGTTGAACGCCGGATCCGCCGCGATCAGTTCCAGAAGGTTATTCTCCTGTCCCTCCACCTTCACATTCCTTCCCGCCTCCATGGAAAGCTCCCGGATGCGCTCATGGAGCTCCTGACGGTTTCCGCCCATCTTCACCGCGTCCATCATAATATTTTCCGTCGCCATAAAGGGAAGCTCGCTCATCAGGTGCTTCTCGATGACCTTGGGATAAACCACCAGCCCGTCCACCACATTCAGGCACAGATCCAGGATGCCGTCGACGGCAAGGAATCCTTCGGGAATGGACAGGCGCTTGTTGGCGGAATCGTCCAGCGTCCTCTCAAACCACTGTGTCGCGGAGGTAATCGCCGGATTCAGGGCGTCCACCATCACGTAGCGGGAAAGGGATGCGATCCGCTCGCTGCGCATGGGATTCCTCTTATATGCCATGGCGGAAGAACCGATCTGGCTCTTTTCAAAGGGCTCCTCCACCTCTTTTAAATGCTGTAACAGACGGATGTCATTGCTCATCTTGTGGGCGGAAGCCGCAATGCCCGCCAACACATTGGCCACACGGGTGTCCACCTTGCGGGAATAGGTCTGGCCTGACACGGGAAAACATTCCTGGAAGCCCATCTTGCGGGCGATCATGGGATCAATCTTATCTATGGTCTCCTGATCCCCGTTGAACAATTCCAGAAAGGAAGCCTGCGTACCTGTGGTTCCCTTGGAACCCAGCAGCTTCATGCCTCCCAGCACATAATCCAGATCCTCCAGATCCAGGTAGAATTCCTGCATCCAGAGGGTCGCACGCTTTCCCACCGTTGTGGGCTGGGCCGGCTGGAAGTGGGTGAAGGCAAGGGTGGGCTGGGATTTATATTTTTCCGCGAAATCCGCCAGCTCCGCGATCACGTTCACCAGCTTCTTCTTCACCAGTTTCAGCGCTTCCGTCATCACTATGATATCCGTATTATCGCCCACATAACAGGAGGTGGCGCCCAGATGAATGATACCTGCCGCCTTGGGGCATTGCTGCCCGTATGCGTACACATGGCTCATGACGTCATGGCGGACTTCCTTTTCCCGCGCCTTTGCCACATCATAATTGATGTCCTCGGCATGGGCTTTCAATTCCTCGATCTGCTCCTCCGTGATCACCGGCTTACCGTCCTGGCTCAATCCCAGTTCCTTCTCCGTCTCCGCAAGGGCGATCCAGAGTTTCCTCCAGGTGCGGAATTTCATGTCAGGGGAAAAAATGTACTGCATTTCCCTGCTGGCATAGCGCTCGGACAAGGGGCTTTGGTATCTGTCTGTACTCATTCCTGGTTCTCCTTTTCCAATTTTTCTCATTGCAAAGGCGCAGAACCCTTTCGGACCCAGCGCCTCTGCAATTATGCAATCTCTTTTTCCAAATAAATTGTACCTCATATTTCAGAATCTGTCAACCCTGTTTGTCATAACGTTCTACCATATCCAGAATTTCCGCCATATACATGGGAAACTGCTTTGCCACATCCTTGACCTCCTGCCTGGCGGTCTCACCCACATTGGTATTATAATCAATCTGCTTGCGCAGCGCCTGCCGGCGCAGAATCAGGTCATGGCGGATCTCCACCATCTCCCGTTTATCCAGCAGCGCCCCCGGCTGCCCAACCCATCTCTCCGGATCATTGACCCTGTATCGGGAAAGCCTGCCCACCAGCTGTTTCTGGTAATACTCCATCTTCGCCTCCGCCTCCGCGTACTGCTTCCGCTCCTCCTTCTCCTGTTGGTACTGCTTCCATTTCTTCTCCAGTTTCGCCGAGCTGTCCGTATTGTATTTCAGACAGTAATAGTCCACAAGGTTACGGTTGTTCACATACCGGATCTTCACCTTGTTCTGGAGCTGGATCAGCTTGTTGATGCCGTACGCCACGCTGGCCTTCTCCTTGTCGGCGTCGATAAAGCGGATACAGAGCACCGTCAGCGCTACGGCTGCCGCCGCCACCGCCAGGAGCATCCCCATTTTTGTGTCATACTCAAAGCCAAACTGCAGGATCAGAAGCATCGCGATGCAGACCACGAAAGCCGTCAGGAAGATCACCGCCATTCCCCTGAAATTCTGCATGGCCACCTCCAGCTCCGCCCGGCGGAACTCGTAAGCCTGCCTCTCCCTCTCCAGCCTGCGCATATCCTGCTTGATGAGGCCGCCGTAGCCTTCCGCCTGTTTCAGCCGGGCCAGACCCTCCTCCACTTCCTCCTCCTGCTTGCGCATCTGGTAATACTCCGTATCGTTCATCCCGTTCTTCCGGTCCAGGTAATGCTCCCTCTCCTGTTCCAGCGTCAGAAGCTTGCGGGCGAAGGTATTGATCTCCTCCCTGTCCTGACCGGGAAGCGCCTCGATCTCCTCCATATCCTTCAGATAGGAAGTCACCCTGTCATATTCGCCGTTCAGTTCGTCGATCTCCTTCGATGCCTCCGCCATCTGCTCCAGACAGTCGGTGATATAACGGCTCCGCTGTTCCTCATTCTGGAAATCTACCTGGTCCCTGGGATAAACGATCTGCTCCCAGTTTTCCTCGGTTTCCTCCACTACTTTTTTCCTACGAAATAAATTCCGCCAAAATCCCATCTATGGTACTCCTGTTCCGGTTCCTGTCAGAAACCTTTCCGATAACTGCTCTTGAGCGCCTGCGTCAGGCTGTCACTTTCCTCCTGATACCTCTGCCGGTCAGTCCCCCGCAGTTCCCGCCTGTTGTAAAGCCTTAAATATTCCGGCTGGGATTCCCAGTCCCGGGTAAGCTGTTCCAGCTTTTTCTCCAGCTGCAGCACGCACTGGTAGTTCCCCCCATTCTCCGCCGCCAGCGCCACATAGTCGCCCTCCGGCAGTTCCATCCTCTTAGCCGCCAGATACTCCGTGTAATCGTCCTCCGCGCCGCTGATCTGATATGCCTCCCGGAAGCAGGCCGCCGCCCGCCCGTACAGCATGAGCCCCGCGAATGCCACACCTTTATTGTGCAGGATGGCCGCCCTGGTGGAAGCCGCCGGCGGCTGTTCCTGGTCCTGCTCAAATTCTCCCCAGCTCTCCAGCAGCTGGTCATATCCCCGCAGCGCCGACAGGAACTTTTTCTGCCGCACCAGATGGTCGATCTGGCTCTTTCGCTTCTCCACGGTGCTCAGACCCGCTCCCTTTTTCAGCACCTGGCCGATCTCCCTGATCACATCTTCGTCATAGAGCCCCGTATATGCCAGGATCATCATGCCGAA
Organism: uncultured Lachnospiraceae bacterium; assembly: GCA_947385725.1. Classification (GTDB taxonomy): domain Bacteria; phylum Bacillota; class Clostridia; order Lachnospirales; family Lachnospiraceae; genus Acetatifactor. The sequence goes on from CANDMD010000010.1 coordinate 18,371, forward strand.
GGCGCTCAGGGAACCGTTCTTATGTGCCAGCTGATAAAGCTCCCTGGCCAGATTTTTCAGGCCGCACTGTCTCTCGATCCAGTCGATCAGACTGTCGTTCATCAGCGAAAAATCCAGCAGAAATGCATTCTCCTTTATACAATAACACAATTCTTCCATGGAGTATACATTCAGTTCCAGTCCCGGAATACAATATGGAGTTGTGGCATAATCACCTACACAGACACTGACACGCATGATAAACACCCTAATCCCATTTTAATATAATTCTATGGTTTCACTCCAGGTTTTCCCGGAGGGCAGCCGGAGCTCGCCCAGCCCCAGATCCTCTATCTCCACTGCCAGGCGGTTTTCCGCCTCCAGATAAAGCCTTGCACGGATCCGGCTGATCCCCGCAGGCAGATCCTCCAGGGTGATCAGCGCAGTACGGGTCTCCTTCCCGATCAACGGCGTGATTTTCAGGCTGATCTGATTCCCCTCCTGCAGATAGAATTCCGTGACCTGATCCGCCTCATACCAGTTGACCCCTGCGTCCAGAAGAGCCAGATAGGAGGCCGCCCCCTGGCGCATGACGTCCATCCCCACATTAGCCTTGAGCTTGTCATTGCCCAGAAAGATGTATTCCCGCCCTGTGGGACTGACATGTATCCTCTCCTGCATCCCGTTACAGGCGCCCTTGCTGAAAAGGTTATTTCCCTGGAAAACCCTTCTCCCCCTGCACAGGAAACGCAGCGAATCCTTCATCCATTCCTCCGAGAAGCCGTCCCCGATGAGGAACACGGAACTCACCGCCCTGCTGCCGAAGCTGAGTTCCGCCAGACGCAGAAAAGCCTTGTCCAGCGCCTGCTTATATGCCTCCGAGAGCATTTCCGCGTCCCCGCCCTCCGTATACCATACGGGAAAGTCCGCAACGCTCTCCTCGATGAACGCCACCACAGGCGTGGTGCGCCTGTTATAATCCAGGGCAAATATCCGGATCCTGTCCCCGCGGTAATCATAGAGCATCGACCGGGCTGTCCTGAGCTCCTCAGGCTGCCGGATCATATAGTGATAGAAGCTCTCCATATGGCTCTGGAAAAATATTCTCTCCGTCTTGAGCCGAAGCCCCTCCAGCATCCGGTTTAACAAGTCTATCATCCGGTGGTCCAGCTGCTCGCAGGTGATCATCAGCGCCCCCAGCTTCTCCGAAGTCCCCGCCTGGGACAGCATCCCCAGACTGCGCTTAAAGAACAGCGTGAGCAGCGACACCGGGTCATAGCTGTCCTCCTCGATCAGTATGGGTTCCCCATCCAGCGCCAGTTCCACCAGGTTTTCCACCAGGATACCCTGCCCCTCCGCCCCATTGCGGAGCGCTTCCTTCCCGTAGAACCACTGATTGACGCCTGTGCGCTTGCACAGTACCGTAGGGACATTATATATCTGCGCTCCCGCCACCTGGGACAAGGTTTCCACTTCCCCGTCGGCCGATACAGCATAGCTGATCTGCGAGAAACGGTTGCCCAGGTCATAACCGACGATCAGTTTATCATTTTTTAGCAGCCCCACGCCGCACCTCCCGATCTATTTGATACAAAACAGCTGTCCGTTCAGAAATTCCTTTCTATAGAACTCCTCCAGCAGGTCATCCATTGTGTCGTAATCCTCAAGCGCCCTGCTGAGCATAATGTCGTTGAGCAGCTGATATCTGCCGGCCTCCGCATTGCCCGTGGCATCGCTGCTCTGGATCGTCCCGCTCTCCGTCAGCTGTTCCTCGCCGTTTCGCTCCTCGGTGATATAATACTGGAGGTTTTCCCCGAAGAACAGGATAAATTCCTTAAAGCAGACGCCGCCGTACACATCCCGCATGTACTCTGCCCTGTATGTGTCCGACTCCCCGTTCTCATAGAGCATCACATAATGGATACATGCTTTGCTGCCGGGCGCTGCCCGGTACTCAATAATGGTCTTGTCCGCCAGCTCCTGCTGCAGATCCGGATATTCCCCGTATTCCCGGAAAATATTCAGATGGATTCCCTCCGCCATCAGTTCCCGCAGGAAGCTTTCCGCCAGCTCCATCTGCGGCGGCTGCCTCTCATCCTTATTTTCCGCATAGTATTTCAGGAACGCCAGCTTGCAGATCTTCTGTACCGGTTCGTTCCGCCTGCTCATGTTCCCGACCTCCTGGTACACATAGCTTTCCGTGACGCGGTCATGTACGAAATACTCGAAGGCACACTGCGCCAGAAACGCCTCCTCCACCTCCGGTTTGGCTCCCTGGGATACATAATAGCGGAAAACTTCCATCTTCTCCCCGATGAAAGCGCCGGAATAGAGCATCTGCACCAGCATCTTCTCGGACAGCCTGTAGCAGTCCACTTCAAAGGATTTCGCCGCCTTCCAGATATCCCGCATATTTTTGGTCATTCCCTCATAATACCTGGTCAGGTATTCCAGCACGGTACTGTCATACTTCCCCCTCCGGAAAACATGGCAGGCCGCCGCTGTCAGCACAGGCTCCTCTATCATACTCCGCCGTTCCATCAACGGACCCAGCAGGCGCACCAGAACCTTCACATCCACGAAGTAGGGGCCGTATTTCTCCAGCCATTGACCCGCCAGTTCAATATTCCCTCTGTATACCAGGTATTTCATCACCGTGCTGCGCTCTTCCATTGTCAGCTCGTCTCCGGGAATACTTTTCAGATATTTGTCCAGTGCCTCCATGTTATCCTTTTCATAATAATACTGTAATACCTTCAGGTACAGTTCCCGCTTGACGGATGGCTCCACATCCGGCTGCCGCAGCACCCGCAGCACCCTGTCAAAGCGCTCTCCGGAATCCGGGATTCCCTCCCTGTCATTCTCGCTGAGATACAGATCCAGTTCCGTACAGTCGGTCACGCGGGGGGAAATCAGCCTCAGATGTCTCCCGGGAAGCATCAGTTTCTCCAGGGTGTATTCCACACTGCGTATAAACCGGTTTTGCCACGCGTCCTCCAGCACAATGATATATTCATTCCCGTACAGGGCCACCCAGGCGCAGCCCCCGCTCAGGGAATACTCCGCCGGACGCAGGTTATGGGGCTGATAGACATAGACCTTGCGTATCCTGTCATCCTCCACTCGTATCTGGTGTGCAAAAAGCAGCCTGGATAGAGATCCCGCCGTCTGTTCGTCGATCATCTCAGGCCGGAGCAGCTTCTCATAAAGCGCTGCCAGGTGTCTGTTGATATGCTCTTTCCTGATCTGGTCCATGACAAACCACTCCATACGGGGCTGGTAGGTCAGATACAGATCCCCAAGCCGATCCCTGTTCTTAAGGACATACTCGTACAGGTAGGCCGTCTGCTCGTAATTCAGGTGATTCTGGTACGAGAAATACATCAATACCTGCTTGGGCAGCTTACAGGAGACATCCAGGTCCAGGGACATCATATAATATTCATACAGATTGGTGATCCGCAGCTGCGCCTCCACGCCCTCCCTGTACCAGCGGAAATATTTTCTTCCCGCCCTGTTTCCCTTGATCAGGAGGGTGCAGGCTTCCTGCAATATCCTCTGATCCTGCTTCTTCCGGTACAGGCGCTCCAGGATGCCGAACAGCACCGGTGAAAACTCTCTGACCCGTCCCACCAGGTACAGAAACTGTTCCACCACCTCCGCATTCAGGAATTCCCGCTTCGTCCCGTAATTGAGAAGTTGTTTCTCAAAGTCTCCCAGCCGTCTCAGAAGCGACGGGTTATTGTTCAGGAGGATCAAGGCTTCTATATAGATCACAGGGCTCCGGCTGCCGTAACGGTACTGCTTTTCCAGAAATTCCCATTTTACGGAGGCCGATTTTCCATACTCCGGTGACAGATACAGTAAAAGCCATGCCACACGCCAGTTGGACGGTTCCTTCTTATAAATATGCTCCACATCAGAAGTCACTCTGTTGATATACTTCTCTTCGCTGTGGATCAGGGTGGTGAGATACAGATAGTAGGCCATCTGCGTCTCCTCCTCCGGTCTCTCCTCCAGAAGCTCCGCCACATGATCCAGTATCCATCCCGCCTCATTGTACTTTTCTTCCGTAATGAGAAGCTGCGCCTGGAACAGTCTTACAGCGGTATCATTTTCATCCTGGAGCACCAGCTTTTCCATCAGCTTTCCCGTTTCCTTCAGCCATGTGGAAGTACCGATCTTCTTCAAGCGGAAGGACTGGTACAGCTCCATGAGACGCACCATGCCGCGCTTTCTCGTCAGGTCAACGGGCATCCCCGTCAACTGGTTTCCCGCCTTCACCGTCACCGGAACCGTCAGGGACACATAGGAATTATACAGGAAGATCTGTCCGTAATGATTTCCTCTGGGACACAGCCTGCCGTCAATGAACACAGGCAGCCTGCACCGGTTACCCAGGAAGTCATCGTCTGTCAGCACCTCCTTCTCCGTAAACAGGAACTCGCCGCTGCACTCCACATTGAGCCTGGTGTAGCCCCAGCCGTTGCGCACAATGTCCAGCTCCCTCTCTATGACATTATAGGCATGTTCACCGGAAACGTTCTCCAGCACAAGCTCCTTCTCTTCCACCAGGTATTCTATCCTCTGCTTCTTGTTGATCCGGATCAGGAACTCTTCCACGTTCTGTTCCTGCCCGGGATAAGCGGACAGCCCTCTGTACACCTCCGCGTACTGGGCATCGCTTCCTGAAAGCACAAGGGTGAAATCCGGCAGATAGAACAGCTTTACCGCTTCCGCCCAGCTGCTTTTCGCCAGATTGGCAAAGTGGAACAGATTCCTGACAGGGCCTATGGAGGATTCCAGTACCGTATGCTCCACGGACACCACAAAGGGCAGGTAATATTCGCCCTGATTGCTGACAATGTAAAAATTTCCCTTTACCACTTCCCCCTCTTCCATCTGTTCCCCGTGAAAGCGAAAGGCGATCTCCTCGTCCGTACCCACAAATTCCGGCCTGAGACATTCCATCCTCAGGTCGGAGGACGTCACACTGCCTGTGGTAAATTTCCCCGCAGGGGCGTACACCCTGAAGCTTCCCTCATAGCTTTCGCCATGGCGCAGGGAAATATCTATTTTTAAGCATGAAAAATCGAGAGAACCATTCTCATAATCGAAGTTTCCCTCCAAGATCTGATCGATTATCTTCTGCATTTCATACTCACCCACTCTTTTTTATGGTAAGACAGTAAAGTCAACACTGCCCAAACACTTTACTGCCATAAATAAGAATACCCTATGACTGATTATATCAAACAATCAGCCACAGGGCAATCGGTTTTCTGCATTGGTAACAGTCCAGCCCACACCATTCGCAAATTCGTGCTTACAGCACTCTCCGCTGCTTCGCAGCTGTTTTTGCCCATGATACGGCGTTCCCTCAGCCGATATATTCAACCGTAAATTCGTGCAAGCACGATTTTCGGCTGCTCACATCGGCTGGCTGAACTGTTACTCCATATTTAACTTCTTACTGGTCACGTAGTAGGAGACAAAGTACAGCCCCACCGCCTCTATCACGGAGAGGATGGTCGACGTCCACACAGTTACGTTCATGTAGCCGCCTGCCAGGGCATTGTCGGAGGAATAATTCATCATGAGGTTCATGGAGAAAACGCTTCTCACCACGGACGAGATGATATTCGCAACGATCATGATACCCACATAGCTGACGATCGCCATCAACACCCTGTGCTTCGTAAACAGCTGTCCCAGGGAAATCGCCCCGAAGAGAATGATCATTGAGCAGAAAGGGTTGACCAGGGAAATCAACAGCAGCATCCCAAAGTAACCACCCGCTGTCATGCCAAAAATATCCCGAAACGCTTCATTAATATACTGCCACATTTCCGATCCAATCATGTCCCACACATCCGCCCAGGTATAGCCGTCAGGCAGGAACGCGCTCATCATGGAGAATATCAGAATAAATACGGACAGCACGACGCCCAGCTCCATCAGTACATACCACAAGCCGCTGTTCAGGATCTTGCTGATCAGGATCTGGTGTTTGGACACCGGCAGCGTATGGGTCAGGTAACCCTCATCCGTATACATGGTCTTATAAAAACGCACGCTCATATAAATGATGATCCCGTAGTTCAGCCCGATCAGCATCATGATATACATGAACAAAGTGCCCAGGCTGAAAAGATCCCACATATTGAACCGGTCGTAATAAGAGTCATTTGCCATGGACTGCCACATGGGCGCCTGAAAGGCGATCCATCCGAACAGGCTTACCAGAGCCAGTCCCAGCAGCATGATGCCGCCTACTCTCCACGTAGCTTTCCACTCGTGCTTCAACAATTTTCCTAACATGCGAACACCTCCCTGAAATAAGCGTCCACGGACTTACCGTGCTGCTCCCTGATATTATCTACCGAAGTATAGAGGACCAGATGGCCGTACCGCATGAAGATGACCTCATCCAGGATCTGCTCTATGTCGCTGATCAAATGGGTGGAAATGACCACGGTAGCGTCCGGATTGTAATTGTTGATGATCGTCCTGAGGATATAATCCCTGGCCGCAGGATCCACACCCGCAATGGGCTCGTCCAGAACATACAGATCCGCGTTGCGGCTCATGACCAGGATCAGCTGCACCTTCTCCTTATTGCCCTTGGAAAGTGTCTTTAACTTCGTATCCGGATCGATATTAAGGCTCTTTAACATTTCCTCCGCCTTATCCCGGGAAAAGTCCGCATAAAAGTCCACAAAATAATCCAGTATCCCGCGGATACTCTGATTTCCCGACAGGTAAGTGCGGTCCGGCAGATATGCCACATGAGCCTTGCTCTCCACGCCCACATAATGACCGTTGACCATGATGCTGCCCTGTGTGGGAGTCAGCAGCCCGTTTAACATTTTGATCAGTGTAGTCTTTCCGCTGCCGTTAGGTCCCAGGAGTCCGATGATTTTGCCCTTGGGAAGCGTCAGGGTGATATTGTTCACCGCCACGTGTCTTGCATCATAGGCCTTCGTCAGCCCTACGATCTCAACCAATTCATTCATAATATCCCTCATTTCTGCGCTGTTTTTACGCTTTCTCTGCACTTTTTCCGCGCTTTCTCTACGCTGTTTCTGTTACTGCGCGATCTCGTTGTCGATCAATGCCTTGATCTCCTCGCCGGTATAGCCCAGTTCCTTCATTTTGGAAAAGAAGAACTCCATATGCCCCCGCGCCATTCCCTGCTTGATACTTTCTATCAGCTCCGTGTCCTCCGTCACATTTCTGCCGTTGGTGCGCTGGGTGATGATCAATCCGCTTCTCTCCAGTTCCACAAAAGCCTTCTGCATCGTGTTAGGATTCACCGCCGCAACAGACGCCAGTTCCCTGACACTGGGAAGCTTTCCGCCGGGCTGGTAATATCCGGAAACAATCTGCATCTGAATCCTGTCCACCAGCTGTGCATAGATCGGTCGGTCATTGTCCAATTCCCATGCCATCTGCATCATCCTTTCTTTGATAGGTTTTGGTGTATTAAATTTATAATACAATAATACGTCTGTTTTGATGATACGTCAATACCCTTTTTCAAAAAAGCTCCCGGAATATGTAACAGTTCTGCCCCGCCATTCACAAAACCGTTTTTCACCAATTCCCTGTTTCTGCATAAGATAATCTAACAAATCCCTGAGGTAAAATCAAACTATGCCTGAAAACAATATAACTGCCGCTCAGGAGCCGGTGCCTGCGGATATGCCTGCCAGCGGTTCCATCCAGGTCAGTGTGGTGTCCTCCGTGGGCATGATCCCGGTGGAGAACGCCACCGTCACCATTTCCTTCACAGGAGACCCCGAGTCCCCCTTACAGGTACTTACCACTGACAACTCCGGCCAGACGCCTACAGTGCAGCTGCCGGCGCCTCCGCTGGAACTGTCCCTTGACCCGGAGGCCACACAGCAGCCTTACTCTGAATACAATATCTACGTCACCGCGGAGGGATACGAGCCCGTCTATGTGTCCGGCTCCGAAATCTTTGCCGATGAATTTTCCCTGCAGCCCATCCGCATGAATCCTCTGGCCACCACGGAAGAAGAGGAAAAAAGGGTCTTCATCCCTGTGCATACCCTCTTTGGAGACTATCCGCCCAAGATACCCGAGGACGAAATCAAGCCCATGGACGAGACCGGCGAGATCGTCCTAAGCCGTGTGGTGATACCGGAATATATCATCGTCCACGACGGTGTACCCAGCGATCCCTCCGCCCCTAACTACTGGGTCCGTTACCGGGATTACATTAAAAATGTGGCCTCCTGCGAAATCTACTCCACCTGGCCCGAAAGCGCCATCTATGCAAATATCCTGGTGATACAGTCCTTCACTTTGAACAGGGTTTACACGGAGTGGTATCGGAACCAGGGCTACAATTTCACCATTACTTCCTCCACCGCCTACGACCAGAAGTGGGTATACGGGAGGAACATTTTCCAGAATATCGATTATCTGGTGGACACTATCTTTGCCAATTACCTCTCCCGTCCCGGCGTGCGCCAGCCCATCTTTACGTCCTACTGCGACGGACAGCGGGTGACCTGTGCCGGTTTAAGCCAGTGGGGCTCCAAGTATCTGGGGGATCAGGGGTACTCGGCAATTGACATTATCCGGTACTACTACGGCAATGACATGTATATCAACTCTGCGGTGAGCGTATCCGGCGTTCCCTCCTCCTGGCCGGGATACGATCTGGCTATCGGCTCCTCCGGGGAAAAGGTCCGCCAGCTGCAGAACCAGCTGAACCGCATCGCCCGCAATTACCCCGCCATCCCCACTGTCACCGCGGACGGAATTTACGGCCCCGCTACGGCCAATGCGGTACGCACCTTCCAGCGTATCTTTAATCTGCCCGCCACAGGAGTCACCGACTATCCCACATGGTATGAGATATCGGAAATCTATGTGGGGGTTTCCAGGATCTCGGAACCGGGAACCTGACGAGCAAAACAGGCCGGTCGGTAAATTTGCACCGACAATAAAACCCACGCTTCGCGAGCCTTCCATTGTCATGAATGATCCGAGCCGATATATGAAGCCAATAGTAATCATTGGTGCATATATATCGGCTCTCATCTTAATCATCAGGAAGCATATCCCGAAACGGCCCCAAAACACCTTGTATTATCGCAGTTCCCTCACAATCATATCGTTTATTGTGTCATATGACTGCCAAAATTCCTTTTTTACATTGATCCCGGCTTCTCCCATCAGCTCTTTCATCATCCCAAAGATTTCCTGTGCCTTCTTTCCCGCTTTATTTTCACGTTTTGTTCTTTCCAGAATCCATTCGTCTGTCACTGACACAATCTCATGCGCGGCAATATTACGCACCTTTCCTTCTATTTCCACCATGTCATTTACTTTTCGTATTAGAATGGCATCCTGACATCTGTACTCTATAATCTTCGCAATCTGGCTCGAATAGACAGGTCCGCCCCTAAAACCGCCTTTGTTTCTGTATTCCTTCTCCAGGAATGCCGCCAGACCGTTTTTCTCTAGCTTATCCTGATTCCATTTTCGCACGCCGTCCTTTGATTGAGTGCAGCAATCATCCAATTTAATTTTGCATCTGTTCAGCAGAATATCTTCCAACAAATCTACGACCAGAGGGGTGATACCACGAATAAAATCCGCATACTCCTGTTTCCTGATTTTCATCTGTAAGACAAGCGCATATTCAAATACCTGTTGCTTATCCCCTTCCTTGACAGGATAAATGTCATACTCTCCTCCAGCTGTCAGCTTACTGATGCTCTTATGATCCAGCTTAACCCTTGCGTCCATAATCCGAATTAAAGTATAAGCGTCCTCTGAAATATCCTGTTTCATCTCAGAAGCCACTGCCAGTGCCGCCCCATAATCATAGGCCTTAACATGCTTTTTAATGATTTCCGCCTTGATCATCTTCGTCAGATTCAGGCTCTTAACTTCTGTGCAGCGGTTCACGGCGCCTTCCAGATTGTCCTCATTCAATTCCCAGTTCAGTTCATTGTCATAATCCTTTCTGTCCTCATGCACCGTGTTCATCCCATTCTGAGGCGTTGAAACCTGTATTGGTTTAAAACGGTATTCTGCAAAAGTTGCCATTACCAGCAGTGCACTTTTCATTGCCGGTGTCCCTGATGCCATATTTAAAAGCAGTTCGTCCCCCTCTTCCATCTGGTTCTCGATTTGAATCATCTCCGCCCTGAAATCCTGATAAAACACATCATACTGCTGAACATTGATCAATTCATCTCTCTCTATCAGGCGTACCTCAAATACGTGATCCAAAAGAATACCCAGCCTATTAACCGCATCTATGTATCGATTGTCCTTCCTGTGGTACTCCAGCATCTCATGGGACATATACAAATATACAATGTCCGGTCTGTAATGCCTACAAATATGAAGCATGGAACCATCCCGAAAATACTTAATCGGGTCTGTGCCGCCGACCGGACTAAACAGGATTTTTTTACTCATTTTACCCGTTCCCCTTAAATGATTATGATGTCTTCCGTTTCATTTTCTGCTGTCTTTCCAAAAGACACTACCTGACCTTTTCCGATAATCTTATACACTCGTATGCTGTCTTCTGAAGAAGTATAAGAAGGCAGACGCTCCAGCAGCTCCTTGTACTTTTTCTTAGTGATCACTGCTTCAAAGGCTGATTTTTGTATTCTGAATCCATAACCCAATAATAGCTTTGACAGCTTCAAGCGCTTTCTGTTATCAGTAATGTCATAAATAATCAGCACAAAAACCTTGTCGCCTTCTACATTTTCATCTATTTCAAAAAAATAGTTTTCATCTTCCATCATAATCTCCCATTTTCATGTCATGGCCGATCCAGTCCCTTATCTGATTTCTATCGGCTTATAAATGGATGCATCACCGGCTTCAATCGCCTTTACCAGCATGTCCAGCTGTAGCGCAATGCCTCTTCGAAAGCTCACCGCGTAATCTATATAGGATAAATATCTTACTTCTGTCTGTAGTTTCTTTTCCAGCTTTGATAAGTATATCTTTAATCCGTTTCTGGTCAGATAGCATCCCGGTTCGTCAATATCTGTTATAAAGTCTTCTTTGTGAATTTCATGACCGTTAATCATGCTCATAACGGTAGAATCTACAATGACAGCCCTCCATTCCTCCATCATGTCACTTGCAAGTGTAGGATGCTTCTCTTTATCCCTATGCATGAATCCAAAATACGGATTAAGTCCTTTGGCTTCTATTTTTCCATAAAGTTCATTCATAAGCACAGAATATCCGAGACTGATCATGGAATTGAACTCGTCTCTTGGCGGACGTCTGCTTCTCCCATAAAACCGAAAGTCCAAATCAATCAGCGTTGACAATCCTTCAAAATACGCTTTTGCTCCCTGTCCCTCGTACCCTATAATCTCTGAAATGGATTCACAGTTTTCTATTTTTTCCCTACAGATATGTATCATTTTCAAGGATTCACTTACAGGCGCCTTTTCACTTTTTTCATATCGTCTCAGCACTACCATCTGATTCTTCAGCTTAGCCCTGACAATACTTTTCGCCAGTCCGACGGCAAATCCCGTCTCGTATAAAAGACATTGCTTTCTCTGTCTTTCCGCATTGATGTGACCTGTGGACTGTAATCTTCCGAAATACTTTCCCCCCTTTGAAAAATAGGAAACCGGAATTCCTCGTTTCAGGCACTCCTGAACACATTGCGTTGTCATCTGCGAATGCCCCATGATTGTAATACCTTCCAGGGTTTCAATGGGAACAATCTTTTTCAATCCGTCCGAATACTGCACATAACATCTGTTTTCTTCTATACCTATACTTGCACTATTCTCATTCACAAACAGCAGACTCATTTCTTTCCTCCCCTGATCACTTTTCTCCGTCCCCCTCCGGGGAATATATCCCCTCAAATCAAATTTCCCGCTGCAAGCTGACAGGACATCCATCGACCCTTATGACTATCGGACTAATTACCTTCAATATATACTGTCTCCTCATCATTTCAAACGAATATAATATGTCCCTTTTCCCGAACCTGCTCTTTTTAATTCCCCTGTCTTTACCAGCTTTCTCAGCGCTCCTTCAATTGAACTCACACTGAGAGCCGGGCATAATTCCCTGATGTCCTGCTTCGTGAACTTTCCAATTCTATTTAGCGCTGCCTTTCTTACAATTTCGATTGCAGGCAGTTTTTCTTCCACGATTGAAAATCTGTCTTCAAAATCCTTGTATGCAGCAAGAATAGTTCCTAAAAGGTACTTGATAAAAGGCACTGCGTCCTCTGTCCCTTCATGCCATCCGTCCTGTGCCCTGCCCAGTGCATCATAATATAAATCTTTGTTTCCTGCTATCTTTGCCTCTAAGGAGACATATCTGCCCACATAAAAGCCACTGCGGTACAAAAGCAGTGTAGTAAGCAATCTACTCATTCTGCCGTTGCCGTCATTGAAGGGATGTATACACAAAAAATCATGGATAAAAACCGGAATGGCTATAAGCGGCTCTATTTCAAAATTTCCTATGACAAGGTTATATTCCTCACAGATCCTGTCGAGCGCTTCGGGAGTTTCAAAAGGCGCAAGCGGTGTAAACAGTATCTCTGTATGCCCATCGGAATGAGTTGCGCTGATATAATTCTGTGCTCTTTTAATGTGTCCGGCCAACGGATTATTCATGTGGCTGTAAAGTATCTTATGCAACTGGAGAATGTAATTCTTAGTGACAGGAATCGCATCAAAGCTTTCGTGAATCACATTCAGCACATCACGATATCCTGCAATTTCCTGCTCATCACGGTTTCTGGGCGTCGTTTTTTCCTCAACCAGTTGCCTGATTCTTGTATTTGTAGTTACGATGCCCTCAATGGCATTTGATGCCTCGGTACTCTGTATTTTTGCTATTTCTACAAGCTTTTCAAGTTCATTCGGCTTTTGCTTAAGATAAAGTTCCTGTTTTCCTGCATATCGATATATGGCAGCAATAAGCCCAAGTATCTCTGAATCCCACTTTTGCTCTTTCATGGATAAATAATTAAATGTTCTCATTCCCTTATGCGCCCTTTCTTTCCCTTAAATTCTAACACATTTTAAGGGAATATTCAATGATTAAAGGGCTATTTCTATCATCCGTTCCTCCTGCTCCGTTTCCGCTTCACCATCACATGTACAAGCTTTCATGCTTATTTTGCTATCAAGGTTCGCTCCATATTTCACGCAAAGACATCAAAGCATCAAATTTTATCTGCTTTGTCCCCTTTACCCACCTTATAACGATAGCTGGTGCTAGGCAGGTCATTACTGCACACTTCTTCTCTGCAATCGTCGATACTACCCTGCACAGAACAGTAGTCCACCGTCCTACCATGGCAAATAAATAGTTTCCGTCCCCTTCCGGGGTAACTATATTCCAAATATACCTCGATAATAATATGAAAATAGATATTAATGTTTCCGTCCCCTTCCGGGGTAACTATATTCCAAATATTTGGGATTTTGGGATCATTTTTCTATCCCGATCGTTTCCGTCCCCTTCCGGAGTAACTATATTCCAAATAATTGCAGAAAAGTAATAGGGCTGAGTTTAACCTGTTTCCGTCCCCTTCCGGGGTAACTATATTCCAAATAAGAAGA
>CANDMD010000011.1 GCA_947385725.1 uncultured Lachnospiraceae bacterium
CTCATGGAGGAAAGCTCTTCTGTCTTCCACCAATACCCGGATCAATATATGCACCGCTCACAATTTTGCTTTGACACCGGACTGAAAATGAAACAACTTGAAAATTTTATCTATATTTCACTTGATATTTTCCGTCAGATGGAACATAATAGACTTACAGAACTGGATGCATGGATGTACTTCCTTGGTTCTGACCATCCGGAGGATATTTTGAGGATAATCAGAAAATACCCCTTCTTCCAGGAACTTTATCAGGATATTATTAAATTTCGTTACCATCCAAAGGAGTTGATCACTATGTTTTCTGAAGCATTGCGTATTATGGACCAGAATACCGTTGAGTATATGGTGGATGAACTAAAAGCTGAATTGTCAGAGAAAATTTCCGAATTGTCGAAATTGGATTCCGAACTGTCAAGGAAAAAGTCCGAATTGTCAGAAAAGGATTCCGAGCTGTCAAAAAGGGATTCCGAGCTGTCAAAAAAAGACCTGGAACTTACAAAAAAAGACCTGGAGTTAAAAGAGCAGAAAGCCGAATTGGAAAAGCTTCGTGCTTTGCTGCAGCAGTATGCAAACCTGTAGGTACATGTCACGCCATCACATGGCGTCTTACACACAATGCATTTTTCGCGGGATATTTGTTTTTCTATCAGGATTTTCTGAAATAATTTATAATCTTTTGATTCCCATGGGCAATACGCCATAGTTCCGGATACTTGCAGTCATGGAACCGTATTATTTTTACATCCTGTTTTCTGCGGTTGTAATTTAGGCAGAAGTATCCTATAATATCTGGGAAAAACACGGAAAACAGATACGGAGGCTCTGCATATCATGAAAACCATTGCTGTGATTGAGGATGATGTTTATATTGGGGATCTGCTCCAGGAAACCCTGTCCGCGGAAGGATACTTTGTGGTTCGGGCCTATTCCGGTACAGAGGCTCTGCTCCTGCTGGAGAAGCGGCATCCCGACCTGGTTCTTCTAGACCTGATGCTGCCAGGGCTTTCAGGGGAGGAACTGCTTCCCCTGCTGAAAGGGATTCCTGTTATCATTGTCAGCGCCAAGACCGATGTGAATGACAAAGCGAACCTGCTCCTGGAAGGCGCCTCCGATTATGTCACCAAACCCTTTGAGCTTCGGGAACTGCTGGCGCGGATCACGGTACAGCTGCGCAGACAGCCCGCCCTTTACGATACCTGTCTGAGGGTGGGAGAACTATGCCTGGACAGTGGGGACAGAAGCTGTACTTTATCCGGAAAACCTGTACATCTGACCAGAACAGAGTTTGCCATTCTGAAACTGCTGGCGGAAAATGCAAACCATGTGCTCTCAAAGTCCGCCCTGCTGGACCAGATCAGCTTGGACACCCCCGACTGCACGGAAAGTTCCCTGAAAGTCCATGTCAGCAACCTCCGTCAGAAATTGAGGGATGTTTCCGGACAAAATTGTATTGAGGCAGTATGGGGAATCGGCTTTACTCTTTCTTTACCTTTTTCTTAACCGGAATCTTTATCCTCACACAGTATACTTCATCTCAGGACACGATACAGTAAAATATCCAACCGTGTCAGAATGGAGGTTTCTATGGAATATATTTTGACGACCAGTTCCCTGCAAAAAAAATACCACAATTTTACCGCACTGAACAATGTAAACATGCATGTCCCCAAAGGAGCCATTTATGGCTTTGTAGGAGAAAACGGCGCTGGAAAGACCACGCTGATACGCCTGATCTGCGGACTGCAGAAACCTGACGCGGGTGATTATTCCCTCTTCGGGCTTTCCTTCCGGGATCCGCTTATCAACAAAAGCCGCAGCCGTATGGGTGCTGTGGTGGAGACCCCGTCCATCTATCTGGGAATGTCCGCAGGGGACAATCTGAAAGAACAGTACCGTCTGTTAGGCATTCCCTCTTTTGATTCCATTTCCGCCCTGTTAAAACTGGTGGGTCTGGAGAATACCGGAAGCAAAAAAGCAAAAAACTTTTCCCTGGGGATGCGCCAGCGGCTGGGTATCGCCCTGGCCCTTGCGGGGAATCCTGATTTCCTGGTGCTTGATGAGCCGGTCAACGGCCTGGATCCCCAGGGCATTATCGAGATCCGGGAACTGATTCTGAAACTGAATACGGAATCCGGCATCACCATCCTCATTTCCAGCCATATTCTGGATGAACTGTCCAAACTGGCCACCCACTACGGCTTCATCCATAAGGGCAGGATCGTCCAGGAGATCAGCGCAGCGCAGCTGGAAGCGTCCTGCCGCAGATCCCTCTGTGTCACTGTCTCCGACAGCAGAGCCCTGTCCGTGACAATGGAGGAAAAAGGACTGGAATACCAGATTCTCTCCGACACACAGGCAGAAATATATAACGATATCACCATCACGGAACTGGTGGATGCCCTCAGTCCCAAAGAGTGCATTGTCTACTCTGCCTCCTTCAGGGAAGAAGGACTGGAAAAATACTATATGAACCTAATCGCTGAGAAACAGGCAGCGGAACAGAATGTTACAGACAACAATTGAATGGGGGTTATACAATGAATAGACTTTTATCTGCCGGCTTTGCGCGGCTTTGGAAAAATACATTGTTCTGGCTGGAGATCCTTTTCATGCTGCTGATTTATGTTCTCCTCATGACAGCCAATTACCAGAGCGCAAGGGACTACGGGATTTCCTACTCACTTGACGGTTTCTTCCCTGGAAGCTTTATGTTCATAGGTTTCCTTACCGCCACTTTTGCCGCCATGTTTCTGGGCACGGAATACAGCGACGGCACCATCCGGAATAAGCTGGTCATGGGGCACAGCAGGACTTCCATCTATCTGTCCGGCCTGATTGTCTGCTTTATTTCCTCAGTGATTGTATGCCTGAGTTCCGTCGTCATCATCTGTGCCATGGGGATCCCCATGTTCGGCCTGCTGACCAAACCTCTGGTAAACACCCTGGCAATGATCGGGACCGGCATTCTTATTGTAGCTGCCTACGCTGCTGTTTTTACTTTCATTGCTATGCTGATCTCCAATAAACCCATTACAGCGGTCACCTGTATTGTCACCTGCCTGATCCTTTACTTTGGCTCCATGAACATCGGCATGAAATTGGATGAGCCTGAAATTTCCTCCGGCTACGAATGGATAGAAGACGGGGAACTGGTATCCAGCCTGCCACATCCAAACCCCTTTTATCTGCGAGGCACCAAAAGGGCGGTTTATGAGTTCTTTTACGATTTTCTTCCCGCCGGACAGAGTTTTCAGCTGGCAAAGGAGAATACAGCGGAAAATACGACTCTCAAGGTACAGTTTCCCCTGTATTCCCTGTTTATCACGGTATCTGTCACGGCGGGAGGAATCCTGGCTTTCCGCAGAAAGGATCTGAAGTAGAAGGAGAAAGGCCCTTATGGAATACCTTATATTTGGAATGATGTGTGCCCTGACCGCTGTTCTTGCATTGAAAATTTATCTGCTGCAAAAGGGACTTAAGGAGATCGACGACTGCCTGGAAGAGATCCTGGACCATGACTCTAACCGTCAGATCACCCTCTCCTCCCGGGATCGGTCCATATGTCTCCTTGCCTCACGGTTAAACATACATCTGGGGGAACTCCGGAAAAGCCGGTTGAAATATACCAACGGCGACAGGGAACTAAAGGAATCCATCACAAATATTTCCCATGACCTCCGGACGCCCCTGACTGCCATCAGCGGCTATCTGGAACTGCTGGAAAACAAATTGAGTTTTGATGTCTGCTCCACAGAAGTCCTGCGCTGCCTGACGGTGATCCGCAACCGCACGGAACACATGAAGCAGCTGACAGAAGAACTGTTCCGTTACTCCCTTGCCCTGTCTGTTCCCGAGGGAAAGCCGCAGCTCCTGTCCCTGAATAAGGTTCTGGAGGAAAGTCTCCTGTCCTTTTATGAAGCGCTTCTGAAAAAAGGGATCACACCCACTGTCTCCCTGCCGGAGACACCGGTTATGCGCACCCTGGATCCTGCCGCACTGTCACGGGTATTCCAAAATGTCCTGGGCAACGCGGTAAAATACAGCGGCGGCGACTTAAGCCTATGCCTGACGGAGGCTGGCACTGTCATCTGCTCCAACGCTGCCCCAAATCTGAATCCGCTCCTGGTGGATCAGCTCTTTGACCGCTACTATACCGTGGAAACCGTTTCGTCTCCTGAAGCCGAAGGCTCCACAGGTCTGGGGCTTTCCATCGCCCGTCTGCTGACCGAAAGGATGGGCGGAGGGATTTCCGCTGTCTGCATACAACAGACATGCAGCTCTATTCCATTACAGTCCCACCATACAGAAAACAGGCTGGAAATCACAATACGATTCCCAGCCTGAACGTGGCTTTCCCTCTGTTTCCGAACTGATGGAGGAACTGGCCCCATCGCTGACTGATGACAACGAATCACTGGCGCAAATAGGCGGTGCTGAATCCACCGTTAATTGCGCAATGCAGTATTGGATAGTGGTGTTTCAGCATCAAATGCAATGGCATTAACTGCAATGGTGATCGCCACAATGATGCTCTCCGCCGCAGGAATGCCCTTCTCCATGCTCCTGGTCATGGTGGTCACAATGCACCTCGGGATCAAACCCAAGATTTCCCGCCAGCAGGGCATCTACCGCTTCATCTGCGCTGCCAGACACACCGCCGTAAAGCCGGACTCCGGCTTCTTTCAAAGCCATCTGCGCGCCTGCGCCGATCCCGCCGCAGATCAGGGTATCCACACCCAGGTCAGAGAGCAGCACAGCCAGTGCACCGTGGCCGCTCCCATTGGTACTTACCACCTGTGATCCGGAAACCTTTCCGTCAGAGACATCATAAACCTTAAAATACTCTGTATGTCCAAAATGCTGGAATACATTTCCGTTATCAAAAGTTACTGCAATTTTCATTCTGATACCTCCCACTTTTTAATAGACTGATTAAGCCTGATCATTCTCCATACACTTCGCCAAGGCCAGTGCCCCGGTCCTTGCCACCTCCACGATACTGATGGTCTGGAGCTGGTTGATCATCAGCCGGATCCTCTCCGGTGTATCACAGATCTGGATCATCATGAAATGCTTGGACATATCCACAATATCCGCTTTCATGATCTCACACAGTTCCATGATCTCACGGCGGTTGCTCTTGTTATATTTGATCTTGATCAGCATCAGCTCCCTTGTGATGCACTGCTGCTCCTCGTATGTCTTTACTTTGATGACATCCAGCTTTTTGTTCAGCTGTTTTTCGATCTGCTCTATGGTGCGCTCGTCACCACTGCTCACAATGGTCATACAGGACACTGCGGAATCATCCGTCTCCCCCACCGCCAGACTGTCAATATTAAAGCACCTGCGGGAGAACAGCCCTGCCACCTTGCACAGCACACCGGAACGGTTCTCCACCAATACGGAATAGATTCTTTTTTTCAACTTTTCACCCTCCTATCTGACTATATCCATAGGATCGATCATGCACTCCATCAGCATGGACGTGTCATCCTTCAAAAAGGCATCTATGGCTTCATCGCATTTCTCCATATTTTCCAGCCGCAGGAAAGGAATCCCGTAAGCGGCGGAAAGCTGCTCCAGGTCGGGGCTTCCGGAAAGGTCTACCACAGAATACGTCTCCTTATAGGTAAAATGCTGGTACTCACGCACCATCCCCAGGTAATTATTCTTAAACACGATAATTTTCACGGGAATATCATGCTGGCATATGGTAGCCAGTTCCATCATGGACATCTGGAAGGAACCGTCCCCGCACACCGCCACTACCTGGCGTTTGGGATCTGCCACCTTGGCGCCCATTGCCGCCGGAATGGAATAGCCCATGGTGCCCATGCCGCCGGAGGTCAGGAACTTGCCCTTCCGCACCTTCACATAGCCGCAGGACCAGATCTGGTTCTGTCCCACATCCGCCACATAGACTCCGTCCTCCTGCATTTTGGAGGAGAGCCTCATGATAAATTCCGCCGGATCCACATAGGCGGGATTGGGATTGCGCTTCTTTGCCATGGTTTTACGGTATTCCCGCAGACGGTCCAGCCACTCTTTATAATTTCCCTCAAACTCCTCTTTCGCAAAATCCTCAAAGATATGTTTGGCATCTCCCACCAGGGGAATGGTGGGGCCTGCATTTTTACCGATTTCCGCCGGATCCACATCGATGTGCACCAGCACCTTGTTCTTCGTGATCAGGTCAGGCTGGTTCACCGCCCGGTCCGCCACTCTCGCCCCCACCATAATCAGCAGGTCGCACTCGCTCATGGCACGGTTTGCGTAAGCTTTTCCATTATTCCCCACCATCCTGAAATAGAGGGGATGATCCGTGGGCAGCGCGCCGATCCCCATCATGGTGGAAACCACGGGAATCTGATGCTTCTCCGCAAAAGCACGGAGTTCCCCCTGGGCATCACTGAGCAGCACGCCGCCGCCCACACAGATCAGAGGCCGCTTTGCTTTTTCCAGTTCCTTAATGACCTTATGGATCTGCACTGCGTTCCCCTTTACGGTGGGCTTATAGGTTCTCAGGGAAACCTCCTCAGGATATTTGAATTTACTGATGACCGCATTCTGGATATCGATGGGAAGATCGATGAGGACAGGTCCTTTTCTTCCCGTGTTCGCAATGTGGAAAGCCTCCTTGAATACCCTGGGGATATCATTTACATTTTTCACCAGGTAGCTGTATTTTACAAAGGATTCCACCGCTCCCGTGATATCTGCCTCCTGAAACACATCACTGCCGATCAACTCACTGCTCACCTGGCCTGTAATACAGATCAGGGGAATGCTGTCTGCAAAGGCTGTGGCAATGCCGGTAATCACATTGGTTGCGCCGGGGCCTGAGGTCACGGCACACACACCCGGCCTGCCGGTAAGTCTCGCCATACCGCTTGCGGCATGGGCTGCGTTTTGCTCGGTGCGGATCAGGATGGTCCTGATATCCGACTCTAAAATACTGTTATAAAACGGGCAAATAGCGACACCGGGATAACCGAACACTGTGGTTACGCCCTCCGCCTCCAGACATTTGATCACTGCGTCTGCTCCTATCATCTATATATCCTCCTAAATTAAAATAACGCCGTAAAAGGGGTAAGCTATTTTGTCAGTCTCTGTGCCAGCTTCACGGCTTCCGCCGCATCCCTTGAATAGCCGTCCGCGCCAATCTCGTCGGCGTAATCCTGGGTAATGACGGCACCACCGATCATGACTTTGGCATTGATGCCTTCCTGTTTTGCCAGATCGATTACTTCCCGCATCCGCTGCATAGTGGTAGTCATCAATGCAGACAGTGCGATGATCTGGGCGTTGCGCTCCCTGGCAACACGGACAATCTCCTCCTTGGGCACATCCTTCCCCAGGTCAATCACCTCAAAGCCATAGTTTTTCAGCATCAGAGCCACCAGATTCTTGCCAATATCGTGAATATCTCCCTCTACTGTGGCAATCACCACCACAGGCTTATTTCCTGCTTCCGTCTTTTTTAACAGCAGCGGTTCCAGCACCTCAATCGCATTTTTCATAGCCTCCGCGCTGCCGATCAGCTGGGGCAGAAAATATTTCCCTTTGTCAAAAAGATCCCCCACATCATTAATGGCAGGAAGCAGCACCTCATTTAACAGCATGGAAGGTTCCTCTCCCTTTGCCAGCGCCTCTTTGGTCAGGGCGGCAATCCCGTTCCGGTTACCCTTCATGACAGCCTTCCTTAACGCTGCCCTGGCTTCGTTCTCACCGTCTGTCTCCTGGATGGCAGTCCTTGGATCCGTCACCTCCGGAGCGACGGGCATACCCGCATTTACCCGGGCCGGTTCTCCGCCGCCCTTCGCAGCAGCCTCCATAAGCTTCTTCTGTAAGACGGCTTCCTTTTTCTCCCTGTTTTCCGCCACTACATTGGCATATTCTATATAACGAAGATCCGCCTCTTCCTTCGCAAGCAGCAGATCCGTTGCCAGTGCACAGCTGACCAGCAGCTCCTGGGAGGGATTGGCAATGGCCATGGTAAGCCCTTCCCGGATGGCAAGCGCCAGAAAAGCAGTATTGACAAAGCTTCTCTCCGGCATACCGAAGGAGATGTTGGACAGGCCACAGATGGTCGCAAGTCCTTTTTCTTTACAATATTGTATGGTTTCCAGCGTCTCGAGCGCCGCCCTTTTATTGGCACCCACTGTGGCCACAAGACCATCCACCACCACGTCCCAGGGCTTCATGCCCAGCGTATAAGCCCGTTCCAGCACCTTCTCAATGATGCACTTCTTTTCCTCTATATTTTCCGGCAATCCCTGGTCGGACAGGGGAAGCAGGATAAACATGGCACCGTATTTTTGCACAATGGGCAGCAGCTTCCCAAACTTTTCCGTCTCCAGTGATACAGAGTTGACCAGTGCCCTGCCGGGATAATGCCGTAATGCCGCCTCCAAAACATCCACATGGCTGGAGTCCAGGGAAAGAGGCAGGCTGGTGACTCCGCCGATTTCCTCCAGGGCACGCAGCATCATGGCCTTTTCATCAATGCCGCTCATCCCCATGTTTACATCCAGGATCTGTGCCCCGCACTTCTCCTGCTCCTCCGCAAACTGCAGTACTTTATCCATGTTCCCTTCCCGCAGCTGTGCCTGGAGCATTTTTTTGCCGGTGGGATTGATCCGCTCCCCCACTATGATGAAATTTCCAGTAAGCCCAAACGCGACGGTCTGCCGCTCTGAGGTCAGATATCGAATGGAAGGATTCCGCCTTACCGGCGCCGCATTACTCTCTTTTCCGAAGGTTTCATGCAGCCCTCTGATGAACTCCGGCGTAGTCCCGCAACAGCCCCCAAGCACGGTAGCTCCTGCCTCCACCAGAAGCTTCATCTCCTCCGCAAACGCTTCCGCATCCATATTGTAGCAGGTACGGCCCTGCTCATCCAGAAAGGGAAGCCCCGCATTTGGTTTCGCTATAATCGGTATCTCCAGGGTATGGCGCACCATGTCCTCAATGATCCCCTTCATATGGGCAGGCCCCGTGGAGCAGTTCACACCGACGGCGCAGGCTCCCAGGCTTTCCAGCACAACCGCCGCCGTCCCGGCGTCCGTGCCATACAGCGTCCTGCCGTCCGCCTCGAAGGTCATGGACACCATCACCGGCAACTCACAGACCTCCTTTGCAGCGATCAGCGCAGCCCTCGCCTCCGCCAGACTCATCATGGTCTCCACCACCAGCAGATCCACCCCTGCCTCCTCCAGGGCAAGAATCTGTTCTTTATAGACGGTGATCAGGGTTTCCAGTTCCATGTTCCCCATGGGTTTCAGCTGCTCCCCCGTCATGGTCAGATCCCCCGCCACATACACCTTCTGTCCCTGTCCTGCCGTTTTGGCTGCCTTTTTGGAGATTGCCACCAGGTCACGGATCATCGGTTTCAGATCTTTCTCCAGGCCATACTCCGCCAGCTTGATGCGGTTCGCCGTAAAAGTAGGCGCATACAGAATATTTGACCCTGCCGCCACATATGCTTCCTGCAGTGCAAGCATCACCTGCGGATGCTCCAGAATCCACTGTTCAGGACATACTCCTGAGGGCATGCCTTCCTTCACCAGGTTGGAACCGGTGGCTCCATCCAGATAGATAAATTCCTCAGCCAGTTTTTTAAATTCATTCCTTGTCATTTTTACACCATTTCCACTATGTTACCGTATTCATAACATATCATTCCAAAATTATACTGTCGGTATTTTGCACTTCACAGGATTTCTTCCCATGAAGCGGTTCTCTCTATCATACCACATCTTTCTTTTAGTCGTAAAGGGTAGAATTGCACAGGGAAGCAATTTTGACTTCGCGGTGCCGTATGGCTGAACTGTTACGGGGTGTTGACTTACAATTCGGGAAACAGTTGCACAAATAAACAGAATATGATAAATTTGAATTGTTCTGCATCCAACCAAGGTAATGGAAATTGTAACCATGGAAGCAAAGAATACTGAACTGATAACGGAGGATAAAAGTTTGAAAAAGAAGATCCGATTGCATATTGCAGGATTCTTGGCTGTTGCTTTTCTCACAGCATGTGGTGAGGATCCTGAATTAGTACAATTTCGAAACAGTATCGAAGACTTCTGTACTGAAATCTCCCAGATCGATACCGCCATCAACAGTATCGATGCTTCTTCCGAAAGCGCTGTCTCAGATCTGCTCTCTTGTCTGGACGATCTGGAAGACTCTTTTCAGGGCTTCGCTGAACTTGACTTTCCGGAGGAATTTGACTATCTGGAGGAAATCGCTGAACAGGCGGGAGATTACATGTCCACTGCCGTATCCAGTTACCACGATGCCTATGGCGGGGATTCCTACGATGAATATACTGCCGCTTATGCCAGCGAAAACTATTCCCGCGCTTACAAACGCGTACAGATCATTATTACTTTTCTGCACGGAGAAACGCCTGAAGACATAGACCTTCAGATAGAAAATCCGTAAAAATGTGCCGCACGCGGCACAAAGCGCCATAAATGGCACTTCGAAGAATACTGCGCATTCTTCCCTGACCAAGACGCAATTTCCTATAAGGTTAAGAAAACGGTTCGGAGATTTTCCGAACCGTTTTCTGACTCCACAGTTATTTCAAAAATGCTCAGGCTTATTTCAGAATCTGGATGCCGCCAATAATGGGAAGGGGCTTCTCCTCTTCCTTGATTGCATTGATCAGACCCATAACCCAGAATACAGCCAAAACGAGCTGGCAAATACCGGCTATCAGAGAGATGATAAGGCCAACTACAGGAATATATCCTCCCACAGCGGCAATAAGCCCTACCACGATCTCTGCAAGCCAGATAACCAGACTCTGGTTCAGATGGAACTTAGCGCCTTCCTTATCACCTGCACAGAGTGCAATGATCAATCCGATCCAGGTGATATAACCTACGATACCTGTTACTTTCTTATTCATTTCTTTCGTCCTTTCCACACTTTAAAGTGTATAAAATTTTATATAGTAACCCCCCAGATCCACCGAAGCAGATTCTTAAACAGGAAATTACAGACCAACACAATTACCGCCCCGTACAGATGCCAGTCATGGTACTTCCATCCTCTGACTCCTCTGACACCCAGCCGCTCCAATCCCTGGGTCAGCATAAACCCGCCAAAAATGATCACCGTATACAGAACCAGGGGATGATACCATACCGATTCCACTATATGCCCCTGTAAAAGAGCCATCACCGCCCTTGTTCCGCCGCAGCCAGGACAATAAATCCGCAGCCAGGACGCAAACACACAAGGCGGCATCTCAAATCGTTTCCGGATCACACCAAAATAGAGCACCAGGCCGACGCTGCCGGCTGCCAGTATGACCAGTCCCACCCGAAACAGACTGTCCTCCAGCACTGCCTGTTTTCCATTCGCCTTAGTAATAAACTCCAGCCTCCTGTAAAATACCCCATCCTATCACAGCCAGGATAAGGATAATAATACTGATCACGATGGCTATGATCGAGCAGACGAGGCCACCTGTGCCCACACCGTTCTTGCCTTCCTTATTGCCAATGATCGCGCAGATCAGTCCGATAATGCCTAAAACAACTCCTACGTACCCTGTGCAGCACCCAAAAACGATACCTGCAATACCACAGATCAGGCTGACGATCTGCAGCGTGTTCGCCTTATTGGACTGGGGCGGCTCCCCCGGCGCCTGATAAGGGACATTAGCCGTGTTATCCTGATAATTGCTGTACTGGGATGTCTGGTTGCTCTGTCCGTTTCCCATGTTTTGTCCGTCCATATTCTTTCTCCTTCACAATGTGTTTTTGCAGCGATCCGGATCCTACTCCCCGAGGGGATTCCCCTGACCGTCCACTTCGATTTTCCCGCAGAGGATCATAACGCCCTCGACAAGCCCCCATATGGTAATTCCCAGCACCACAAAAACACCGATCACGATGCAGCTCGTCAAAAAGCCAACAATGGTGCATACCAGCTGGATGATCGCCTTCGAAGTATAGCCGAGATAAAAGTTATGTACTCCAAAACTTCCCAGGAAAATTCCCAGAAGCCCAGCCAGGATCTTGCTTTTCGCATCCGGACCTGCCACCAGCTTATTCGCAACGCCGCAATTCATGCACACCGTCTGCTGCGGATTCACCGGTTTACCACAGCTGTGGCAGTAATTGGATCCCTGCCCTTTGCTGACACCGCATTTAACGCACATAACGGCCTCGTCAGTCTGATAGGCCTCGCCACAGTTCCTGCAGAAATACATATACAGTTTCCTCCCTCAAGCAAAAAAAATCTTAAATTTCCGTTAACATTCAACATTATAAGTGAGAACAAAGCTATTGATACCCTAAAGATAACTATTCCGTAAAATTACAGATTATTCAAATCAGGAAATACAAATACAATATTTTTGTTTAGTCATCTTTGGGGTTTTTTGCCTGTCTATCTATCGTATGCTTTCATAAATACAGTCTTTTTACATAAAACATGACTGAGAGACGATCCCTTTTAAACGCAGAAACATGTCCGTCAGAACGGCCGGGGAGGTATTCGATTGAAAATATATAATTATGAGGGAAAAGCAAACATTGTCGGGCCTAAGATCAGACAGCTTCGGATCAGCCAGAAGCTGACCCAGGAAGAACTGGCTATTAAGATGCAGCTGGAAAATATAGAGTTGTCCCAGAAAGTGATCAGCCGTATTGAAAAGCAGGAACGCTTTGTTGCTGATTATGAGCTTCTGACTTTCTGCAAGGTATTAAAGGTCGATATGAAAGAGCTGTTCTGATAGCAGACAGAGTGGGCAATGCAAAAGACCTCTGAACCGTGCGGAGTTTATTCCCCACCGGCTCAGAGGTCTCTGTGCAATGTCAGTATTGGTATCATATCAGCGCTTATTCATCAGACTGCGCCTGCGCCTCACCGGCAGACAGATCTGTACTGAGGGCTTTCTTTTTCCATTTTCCCAGACGATAGAAGAAGAACGTGATCAAGGCACCCAGCACCCAGGCGCACAGCAGGGAGATCCACAGGCTCTCGTACCGTCCCTGGGGCAGCTCCGGTGTCCTGGTCAGGTATACCAGCCCGTAGACAAGGGGAACGCGGATCGCCACTGTGGTCGCCAGGGAGATCCACATGGGCGTCACCGTGTCTCCCGCACCGCGCATGACCCCTGACAGGCTCTGGGTCACTGCCATGGCAATATAGCCCACCGCAAGGATCTTCATCATATCGGCACTGAGCTGAGCCAATTCCTTCGTGTTGGTAAAGATTGCCATAAGGTGAGGCCCAAACAGCAGGATCAGCCCCGTGATGACCGCGGAAGTACAGACGGCGATCAGGGTACCCTGCTTCGCGCCCTGCTTTACCCTGTCAAGCTGCCTGGCTCCCACATTCTGTCCCGCGTAAGTAGTCATGGCCGTCCCGAAAGAAAAATTGGGCATCATGGCGAAGCCGTCCACTCTCATGATAATGACATTGGCGGCTATGATCATCTCCCCGAAGCTGTTGGTCAGGGACTGCACCACCACCATTGCCAGGGAAAAGATCGCCTGGGTGATGCCGGAGGGCAGCCCCAGCCGGATCACTGTCAGCATACTTCTCTTATCCGGCCTGAGGTACTGCCGTTTCAGGTCAAAATATTCCGTCATTTTCCGCAGCTTGGCCACACACAGTACCGCGGAAATCATCTGGGCGATGACCGTAGCCAGCGCCACGCCTGACACTCCCATATGGAACCCCGCCACAAACCACACGTCCAGCACGATATTGATCACAGTGGCGATCAGCAGATAGATCAGGGCAGACAGGGAGTCTCCCAGCCCCCGCAGGATGCCGCAGAGAATATTATAATAGGCCAGTCCGGCGATCCCCCACAGCAGGATCATCAGGTAGGAGGTGCACCAGTCGATGATACTATCCGGCGTCTCCAGCAGGATCAGCAGGGGACGGATCGCCACCGTTCCCGCTATCATAAGTATCACGGAAGCAGCCGCCGTCAAGGTGATGGTGCTGCCGATGGTCCTGGACAGGTTTTCCCTGTCCCTGGATCCGTAATACTGGGAGACCATGATGCCCGCTCCCATGGAAATACCCACAAACAGCACCAGCAGCAGGTTAAATATGGGGCTTGCGCTTCCCACCGCCGCAAGGGCGTTATCCCCCACATATTTCCCCACTACGATACTGTCCACCGTATTGTATAACTGTTGGGCAATGTTGCCGATCAGCATAGGGATCGTAAAAGCCACGATCTTCTCCCATGGACGTCCCTCCGTCATATCCACCTGCCCAAACAGGCTCATGATCTTCTCTTTCATCTTCCGGCTCCTGTCTGTTTCCAATGTGCTGTCCCGTTATAATTCGCGGCTGCTCAGTGAGCGCCCAGATCTTCCCCGGTGATGGTGGCGATACCGTTCTGTTCCAGAGTCGCTGTCAGCCCGTCGGTGTCGGCCACGCGGAAGATCATGCAGGCCTGCCCGTCTTTCTGTCCGAAAACGGAATACATATATTCCACGTCGATCCCTGCCTGGGAGATCACACCCAGCACCCTGCCAAGCCCTCCCGGCGTATCCGGAACCGTCACGCCCACAACAGGCGTCATGGTCAGGATAAAGCCCCGCTCCAGGAGAATGGAGGAAGCCTTAGAGGCATCGTCCACAATCAGGCGAAGGACGCCATAATCCGCTGTTTCCGCAATACTGATCGCCCGCATGTTCACCTGGTTTTCCGAGAGAATGCCGGTAATGTCCGCAAGCTGTCCCGCTTTGTTTTCCAGAAATACCGAAATTTGAGGTATTGTCATCTTTTTTTCCTCCATCTTACTAACCTGCCTTTCCGCAACCCTTCTATATTTTCCGCCTGTCAATCACGCGCACTGCCTTGCCTTCGCTTCTCGCAATGGACTTGGGCGCCACCAGGCGCACTTTTGCATAGATGCCGAGCATGGCCTTGAGGGCTGACACCAGTCCCTTCTCCATCTCTGTGATCTTACCCAGATTGTCGGAGAAGTTCCCGGGAGTCATTTCCACCATGACCTCCAGCGTATCGGAATTGTTGACCCTGTCCACAATGATCTGATAATTTGCGGGATAGCCCTGCTCCAGAAGCACTGTCTCGATCTGGGACGGGAATACATTGACGCCCTTGACGATCAGCATGTCATCACTTCTGCCCATGGGTTTGCTCATCTTCACATGGGTACGGCCGCAGGAACACTTCTCCCTGGTAAGGATACAGATATCCCTGGTGCGGTAGCGCAGAAGCGGGAATGCCTCCTTGGTGATGGAGGTAAACACCAGCTCGCCCTTGCTGCCCTCGGGAAGGACTTCCCCCGTATCCGGATCGATGATCTCGGCAATAAAATGATCCTCGTTGATATGCATGCCGGTCTGCTCACTGCATTCAAAGGCGACACCGGGGCCGCTGGTCTCCGTGAGACCATAGATATCATAGGCCCTGATCCCCAGCTTATTCTGGATATCCTGGCGCATCTCCTCGCTCCATGCCTCGGCGCCGAAGATGCCGGCCTTCAACTTAATCTTATCCCTCAGTCCCCGCTCATGGACGGATTCCGCCAGATAAGCGGCATAGGAAGGCGTACAGCACAGTATGGTAGACCCCAGGTCCACCATGAACTGCAGCTGACGGTCCGTATTGCCCGAAGACATGGGGAGGGTCAGGCAGCCTACCTTGTGGCTGCCGCCATTGAGTCCGGGGCCTCCGGTAAACAGACCATAGCCATAGCAGACATGGCAGACATCCTCATTGGTTCCCCCCGCCGCCACGATGGCACGGGCACAACAGTCCTCCCACAGGTCGATGTCATGCTGGGTGTAAAAAGCAACTACCCTGCGGCCGGTGGTTCCCGATGTGGACTGGATGCGGACACAATCCTTAAGGGGTCTGGCAAGCAGGCCGTAGGGATAGGCCTCCCGCAGGTCGTCCTTGGTCAGAAAAGGCAGCTTGTGCAGATCCTCCACACTCTGAATATCCTCCGGTGTGATACCTTTTTCCTCCATTTTCGCGCGGTAATAAGGCACATCGTCCCACACATGGCGCACCTGCCTTACCAGCCGCTCATTCTGCCAGGCAAGAATCTGTTCCCTGCCCGCAGTCTCAATCTCTTTTTGATAATACCGTTCCATAAGCTTGTTTTTTCCCTTCTTACAATGTGTATCCGTCCAGAACCGGACAGCGTTTCCAGCGCCGGTTCTGGACGGTATTTCCAGTTCTATGTCGTACCGGTTTATGCACTCCAGCCAAGTTCAAACGCTTTCTTGTTCATCTCCAGGAATTTCGGAGGCACGCTCCTGCCTATGGCATCCTGCCACTCCTCTTTCGTGAAGTCAAAGTATTTGGCGAGCCTGCCCATGAGCACCAGGTTTACTGCCCTGCTGCTTCCCGCTTCCTCCGCCAGGGAAAGGGCGTCCAGGGCGTCCACATCGATCCCCAGCGCTTTCAGCTTCTCCTCCAGCTTTTCCGGATAGGCAGCCGCTCCAGCCACCACAGGCATGGGATTGATCTGCTGGCTGTTGACAATGATCCTGCCGCCCGGTTTTAAAAATTCCGTATAGCGGGCAGCCTCCAGCAGTTCAAAGGAGAGAATGCAGTCCGCCTGCCCCTTGTCTATAATGGGGGAATATACCCTGTCCCCCCAGCGGACATAGGTCACAACACTTCCGCCCCGCTGACTCATGCCATGTACTTCGCTGACCTTCACATCATATCCCCTGCCAAGGAGCAGACGACCCAGAAGCTTGCTTGCCAGCAGGGTTCCCTGTCCGCCCACACCCACGATCATAATATTCTTCGTTTCCATATTCTATCTCCCATTCCGGCTTATGTGCCCTTCTCGAGCACAGCCCTCTTATCACTGGTTTTTCACAGTGTCTTTGAACCGTCCAACGCGCCGAATTTGCAGAGCTGCCTACAGACGCCGCAGCCCACGCAGAGGGTTGTGTCGATCTTCGCCTTACCGTCCTCCATACTGATGGCAGGACAGCCGATATTCATACATGCCTTACATCCCTTACACTTCTCCGTATCCACACAGATCGGTCCCGGATGCTTCACATACTTCAGCAGCGCGCAGGGACGGCGGGAAATGATGACAGAAGGCTCGTCTGCCGCAAGTTCTTCCCGGATCACCGCCTGACAGGCATCCATGTCATAGGGATCCACCACCCTGACACGCTTGATCCCCACCGCATGGCATAAACTCTCCAGATCAATCTTCGTACAGGGATCCCCTTTCAGGTTGTAGCCTGTGGTGGGATTCTGCTGATGCCCCGTCATTCCTGTGATGGAATTATCCAGTATGATCACGGTGGCATTGGATTCATTGTAAGCAATATTGATCAGGCCGGTGACACCGGAATGGATAAATGTGGAGTCGCCTATGACCGCCACAGTCCTTCCCGCATTTTCCTCATCTCCCGCTTTGACAAAACCGTGAAGCCCAGAAACGGAAGCTCCCATGCAAATGGTGGTGTCGATGGCGCCAAGGGGCGCCACGGCTCCCAGTGTATAGCATCCGATATCTCCAAGCACCGTAAGCTTTAACTTTTTCAACACATAAAAGATGCTGCGGTGAGGACAGCCCGCACACATGACAGGCGGCCTTGCAGGAATCGTTTCCTCCAGGGACACGCCCGGCTGCACCGTTCCTCCCAGTTTCTCCGCCACCAGATTCTGGCTCAACTCGCCGATATTGGTAAACAACTCTTTTCCCGACACGGAAAGCCCCAGACTCCGGCAATGGGCTTCAATAAAGCTGTCCAGTTCCTCCACCACCACCAGCTTTTCCACTGTGGCAGCAAAATCCCTGATCTTCTGTTCCGGCATGGGCCAGATCATGCCCAGCTTCAGAACAGGGTAGGTATCTCCGAAAGCCTCCTTCACATACTGATAGCAGGTGGAAGAAGTGATGATACCAAAGGAGGGATCCTTTCCCGGTTCAATCCGGTTGATCTCCGCCGTCTCCGCCCATTCCCGAAGCGCTTCGGTGCGCGCCTCCACCTCCGGATGGCGCTTTTTGGCATTGGCAGGCATCATAATATATTTTGCGGGATTCTTCTCATATTTCTTCTGTTCCGGCAGCGTTCTCTCCCCCGGTTCCACCACGCTCTGGGAGTGGCTGACGCGGGTACACATCTTGATCAGCACCGCCGTGTCAAATTTCTCGGAAAGGTCATAGGCAAGCTTCGTAAATGCCAATGCCTCCGCGGAGTCGGAAGGCTCCAGCATGGGAAGCTTTGCCGCCCGGGCGTAATGTCGGGAATCCTGCTCATTCTGGGAGCTGTGCATGCCGGCATCGTCGGCCACGCCGATCAGAAGCCCTGCATTCACGCCGGTATAGGAAATGGTAAAAAGGGGATCCGCCGCCACATTCAGCCCCACGTGCTTCATGCCGCAGAAACTCCTCCTGCCCGACAGGGAAGCGCCCAGCGCCGCCTCCATGGCCACCTTCTCATTGGGCGCCCACTCCGCGTAAAGTTCCTCATATTTCGCCGCACATTCCGTGATCTCCGTGCTGGGCGTTCCGGGATAACTGGACACAAAGCAGCACCCCGCCTCATACAGTCCCCTGGCAACCGCCTCGTTGCCAAGCATCAATGTTTTCATATGTATTCTCCACCTTTCTGTCTACTCGCCAATGGAATCCTTCACAGAAACAGTCACCCTCTTCTCGTAGCAGGAGAAGATATCCTCCAGTGTTTTCTTCCCAGGCGCTTTTGTCATCAGACTCACCACCGGCACGATGACAAGCCCTGCCAGCATACAGAACGCGCCGGCATTGATGGGCGACTGCAGGTATGCCGGAAAGCCTGCGCGGAAGAAAATATTGGCAAGCATCACAATCGTGGAAAACACAAAGCTGACCCAGCACGCCGCCCTGGTGGTCCGCTTCCAGTACAACCCGTAAAGGAAGGGCGCCAGGAACGCGCCTGCCAATGCCCCCCAGCTTACGCCCATGAGCTGGGCAATGAAGGTGACATTGGAGCGGTACTGGATCAGGGCGATCACCACGGATATTGCGATAAACACCACCAGAAGCGCCCGCATCCATCTGACCTGTTTCTTTTCATCCATCTCTTTTATAATATTACCTTTTATAAAATCCAGTGTCAAGGTAGAGCTTGATGCCAATACCAGGGAGGAGAGGGTGGACATGGAGGCGGAAAGCACCAGGATCACCACCACTGCGATCAGTATCGCGGGAAGCCCCGACAGCATAGTGGGCACCACCGAATCATAGCCGTTTGCCGCAATGTCAATCCTGTCGCTGAAAAGTCGGCCAAAACCGCCCAGGAAATAGCAGCCTCCGGATACGATGGTTGCAAATATGGTGGAGATGATCATTCCCTTGTTGATCGCCTTCTCGCTTTTGATGGCGTAGAATTTCTGCACCATCTGGGGCAGTCCCCAGGTACCAAGGCTGGTCAGTATCACTACTCCGAGAAGGTTCGCGGGATCCGGGCCAAAGAAAGAGTTAAACACCCCCGGCGCCGCGGAGACCGTCTCATCGCTCACCGCCGCCAGCGCGTCAAGCGCCGCCAGGAAACCGCCCTGACTGTTTAACACTGCGGCGATCACGGCAATGATGCCAAATATCATGATGATGCCCTGGATAAAATCGTTGATGGCGGTAGCCATATAGCCGCCGGCAATGACATAAATACCAGTGAGCACCGCCATGACGACCACACACACACTGTAGTCGATGTCAAACGCCATGCCGAACAGACGGCTCAGGCCATTGTACAGGCTGGCAGTATAAGGAATCAGAAAGATAAAAATGATCGCCGAAGCCGCCAGCTTTAAAGGTTTGCTCTCAAATCTCCTGCCGAAGAATTCCGGCATGGTGGCACTGTTTAAATGCTGTGTCATAATGCGGGTACGGCGTCCCAGCACCGCCCACGCAAGAAGGGAGCCTATAAAGGCGTTTCCCAGTCCCGCCCAGGTAGCCGCAATTCCGTATTTCCAGCCAAACTGCCCCGCGTACCCTACAAACACCACCGCGGAAAAATAACTGGTCCCATAGGCAAACGCCGTGAGCCACGGGCCCACGCTCCTGCCTCCCAGCACAAACCCGTTGACATCAGTGGCATGTCGGCGGCAGTAAAGCCCGATTCCGATCATCACACCGAAAAATATAACGAGCATCGTTAGTTTGATAAAAAGATCCATTTCCGTTTTCTCCTTTTCATGCTGCTCTTGCTAATACCCTTCAAAAATTACTTGCAGCAATGTTTCTTATTGTAACTGCGCCTCCACGAGACTTCCGTGACAGTACCTCTCCCTGAGAAGGGGTTTCTCAATCTTGCCCGTAGGATTTCTCGGCACCTGTTCAAAGATAATTTTCCTGGGTCTCTTATATCTGGGAAGTTCATTACAGAACTCCATGATCTCCGCCTCCGTACAGGAAGCCCCCTCCTTCACATCAATGACCGCCGCAGCGATCTCTCCGAGCCTTGCGTCCGGCAGACCGATCACAGCCACATCCTTAATCTTATCGTTCTTGCGCAGGAAATCTTCGATCTGTACCGGATACAGATTCTCTCCGCCGGAAATAATGACGTCCTTCTTCCGATCCACCAGATAGATGAATCCGTCCTCGTCCATACGCGCCATATCTCCCGTGTAGAGCCATCCGTCTTTCAGCACTTCCTCCGTCGCCTCCGGATTCTTATAATAGCAGAGCATGACGCCGGCACCCCGGACAATGAGCTCTCCCACTTCTCCCCGGGCCGTTTCTTGTCCCTGCTCGTCCACGATCCTGGCCTCCCAGTGATATCCCGGCTTTCCGATGGCTCCCACCTTATGTATGTTTTCCACGCCCAGATGCACACAGCCGGGGCCTATGGATTCACTGAGGCCATAGTTGGTATCGTACTGATGATGGGGAAAATGCTTTTTCCAGCGCTGGATCAGACTGGGGGGAACCGGCTGCGCCCCGATATGCATCAGGCGCCACTGCTCCAACAGATAATGTCCCATATCCACCTTCCCGGAGTCAATGGCATCCAGAAGATCCTGTGCCCAGGGCACCAGCAGCCATACGATGGTACACTTTTCCTCCGTCACCGCCCTGAGGATCCACTCCGGCTTTACGCCCCGGAGGATCACTGCCTTACCGCCCGAGATCAGGGAGCCGAACCAGTGCATTTTCGCCCCCGTGTGGTAAAGCGGCGGAATACACAGAAACACGTCCTCCCTTGTCTGCCCGTGATGCTTCTGCTCCGTCTCGCAGGAAGAGCGGAGGGCCCGGTGATTATGCAGGATCGCCTTGGGAAAACCGGTGGTCCCGGAAGAGAAATAGATCGCCGCATAATCCGTCTCCTCCAGGGCAATGGGCGGCGCACTGGAGGAACAGAATCCCATCAGGTTCAAAAAGTCCTCCGCATAAGAGGGCTTATCCTTTCCCGGAAAGAACATCATCCTCACTTTCGGCAATTCCTCCGCTATGGCATCCATACGGCTGATGAACTCCGACCCGAAGACCAGCACCTCCACGTCCGCCAGTTCCAGACAATACTTGATCTCCTCCGCGGAATAGCGGAAATTCAGGGGTACGGCTACGCCTCCCGCTTTCAATATACCGAAATAAATGGGCAGCCATTCCAGACAGTTCATCATCAGAATGCCCACCTTCGTCTCCCGCTCCAGCCCCCGGCTCAAGAGCAGATTGGCGAAACGGTTGGCGCGCCTGTCAAAGTCCGCCCAGCTTAGCTCCCTGCGATAAGGAGCCCCGTTCCCTGCACTCTCTATCAGGCTCGCCTCCCGCCAGGTCACCGCACTGTCACGCTCCTGGGAAGGATTCAGCTCCACCAGCGCGGTATCCGAACCGTACAGGCGGGCGTTCCGCTCCAAAAAGTCCGTGATCACCATAAAATCTTCCTCCTTATCTTATCGTATCCTATATCTTATATCCATTCACCGTCGCATGAGCCACATAAGTGCCCAGTTCATCCTTCACATCCGCTGCGTAGAGTGCGGTGGTTCGCCCCTCTCTCAGGCAGAAAGCCTCCGCGGTCAGACGCTTTCCCTTGGCAGGCGCAAGAAATGTAATGGAAGCATTCTGACTGACCGTTTTTCTCTCGGCATATCCATTGGCCGCAACGGCACAGACAAAATCCGCCAATGTAAAAACAGCGCCCCCCATGGGAACCTGATTCTCATTCATATGCCGTTCCTCTAAAACCATGGAACAGACCGCCCTGCCGGGCTCCGCGGAATCAATGACAATACCCGCCGCATCCGTGGCAAAATGGTCATTTTGAAACCGCTCCCGAATCTCCTCTAAAGATGGCATAAAAAGACTCCTTTCAAACATAAAATCTTTTAACACTTTAACACTTTTAATTGTTAAAGTCAAGGATTAAGGAAATCACAAGGTAAAGCCGCATAACAGTTCAGACCCTATCGTGCCACGCGGCTTGGTTTTATGGGGGAGGTGACGGCGCAGGTTTTTGTGAATGTGGAAGGCAGATTGGATGCTGCAATATAGCATTTATTAATTGTTATATCTTATCTTCAAAAAGTCCGCAAACCCTTGAAAATGCTAAATTTATAGCAAGTGAGTTTGCCCTTAGATTTTCCCTTGTGTTATATCCTTTTCCCTCATGTTACGAACCCTCATAAGGGCAAAAATAAGGGAAAGAAAAACCTGTAACAAATTATAACACAATATGAACAGGACATGAAGAATTGATTGAAATACTTTCACATTTTTTTGGAAAAAGGACAAATAAGAAAATGAGAGTATCAAAAATTTAATTTATACTGTAATAGTACATCAAATAATAAGTTCCTGGCTTAATCATATCCACACAAACAGTGTAAACGCAATGTAAAGAGAACCCGCTCAGTATATATTAAAGCTTACAGGAAACAGGCGCAGGGGAGGCAGGGGTACTTTCTGCGCCGTCCCTTTAGCAGTTAATCCTCAAAACCTCAAAATCCTGCCAGTCCTTCAATGGCATAAACACGCACAGGGCAGGAATCCAGCCCCTTAATATAGAGAGGCGCAAAGGATATGAAAAAGGTCTCCTCCTTCAGTTGATCCAGATTTTTCAAAACCTCCAGAAAAGTAATGTTCTCGGCCATACAGATATCATGAAAAGGCTTCACATCTTCATTTCTGTTTTCTATGGATACTCCATCTCCAAATCCCACTGATTTGACTCCATGCTCCACCATCCACTGTGCGGTCTCTCCGTTGACAAACAGCCTTTTGTCTTCGGGTCCGTTTGTTTTCTCAGTAAAGGGCGGCAGCTGATACTCTGAATCCAGGATTACCACATCGCCCTTCTGCACCTTGCCGCCCAATACACGATCCAGCACATCTGCGGTAATATAACTGTTTGGCTCCACCTCATCTATGACAACGTAAATTCCCCGCCCCATAAAACTGGTCAAAGGCAGTTCGGAAGCGTCAGGCCAATTGTCATCATGATGATACGGACACTCACAATGTGTGCCCAGATGACTTGTCAGATCCATGATAGTGTGGAAGTCAGGGATCGGCCCCCCGGTATTAAACCGATATAAATGACACCGGCGGCTCTCAACAGCAGGATCCAGATATTTTGTCAGATCAACCACTCTTAAATGATTCAATTGAAATACGCTCATAATAATCTCCGTTTCTGCGCTGCTTTGGTCTCAACTTTGTTGAGACTGCGCATAAGCGACTTTGTGGCAAGCAGCGCGCAGACACAAAGCGCCGTGTGAAAAATGATTCCGTACTAAAGAATCCTTCTATGCCCTTTCTTCCATTGCATGGATTAACGATACAATCATTTCATGATAAGGGACCGGAATCTGTAGTTCTTTTGCCGACTCCACCACAGAACCGCTGATGGTGTCCACCTCTGTACGCATACCGTTTCTGATATCCGCATAGATAGATGTATAGCCACCCCTGGAATTGGACAATACTGTTTTTATCTCACTTATGATCTGTTCGGCATTAAAATCGGTCATTCCCATGGCATTGGCCACAGCAACCGCTTCTCCTGCCAGCTTCTCCATGATCCCGCATGCATATGAATTGTCCAGAATAAACCCCAGCGGCACCTGCAGAACAGCCGTGAGGGAGCTGGCAGCTGTATTCAGAAACAGCTTATTCCAAATCTGGTACTGTACTCTGTCCGAAATAGCACAGTCAAAACCACAGGCTGTAAACGTATCTGATATCTCATGCAGACAATTGCCGCTGCCGGCCAGAAGTCCGATAGATGTCCTGCCCCCGCCCCCATGATTTACGTAGCCATCCGCCAAAATGGAGCTGTTGTGCTGGGTACTGCCAATGATCACATGTTCTCTGTCCACAAATTCCAGCAGCTGTTTCTCATGACCCGCACCGTTCTGCAATGTCATCAGATATGTATCCGGGCCGATCAGATTCCTGTTGGTTTCCAGCGCCGCCCTGGTGAACATGGATTTCACAAACACAATCACCAGATCCATGACGGGCAGTCCGGAAGTATCCGTCACCGCGTCAGGGTGATAAAGCGCCTCTCTCCCGTCAGCCTCCCTGATCCTCACTCCATTCTCCGTAATTTTTTTCACCCGCTCCTCATTTACGTCCACGAGCCAGGTCTGATTTTCCCGGGACAGATAGCCGCCAAACAATACACCCATTGCCCCGGCTCCTAATATCGCGATCCTCATAAACGCACCTCCCCTCTCTGTCTTATTTATGTTTCTTTGCATTCTGATTCCAGGCGTGAAGAGCCAGGGCGATGGCAATCACTCCATAGCTGATAAATACACGGAAGTATTCACCGATCTGAGAATCATGAAACAGATTGTTGCC
This sequence comes from uncultured Lachnospiraceae bacterium, assembly GCA_947385725.1. Lineage (GTDB taxonomy): Bacteria > Bacillota > Clostridia > Lachnospirales > Lachnospiraceae > Acetatifactor. The sequence continues at coordinate 24,803 of CANDMD010000011.1, forward strand.
GGCAAGCGGCATGGTGAAGAACAGCAGGTGGAACAAAAGCGCCCCGACAAATACCTGGCTGATGGACGCCTTTTTAATGGAAGCGCCACCCACCAATAAGGCGGCCACAGCGTAGGTGCCTACCTGCTCATGACTGGTGTATGTATTGATAAGTCCCATATTCTGGAGGAAAATAATCTGTCCCCAGGCTGCGATCACCGTGGAAATCACCGTGGCAATAATGCGTGTGCGCCCCACATTGATTCCGGCCGCTGCCGCCACCTGCATATTCTGTCCGCATGTACGAATGTCCTGTCCCAGCTTTGTCCGGCATAGAAATGCATTCAACAGGCATACACCGGCAATGATAAATACCGTGAATACGGGAACCTTGGCATAAGAGGCGGCACGCCTCAGGGAAGGAACAGCCCCAAACAGCACTAATGCCGCTGTCAGCGCCCCCAGTGTGGACAGTCCGGGCAGGCAGATGCGCAATACCGTTTTCCGGCTCCGTTTGCGAACACAGGCATGGAACAAGGCAAGCAACAGTACAAAGACAGCCATAACAATCACGCTGTACAACAGACACTGCAGGAATGAAATCTGTAAAATGTGGTCAAACACATATTTAACATTGGCATTTAAGTCAATGGTGTTCTTTAATCCCACTCCACCGGCCAGGATTAATCTGGAATCAGAAATGGGAATGATCCAGGTCCCGACAAGGATCAGAAAAATGAGATCAAATATTCCCTTCGCGAAGTATCCCACGATCATGCCGGTGATCATTTCCTGCCCTACCGTACGATTGAAAATAACTCCTGCAAACATACCGAAAAGCACAGAGATCCCGGAAGCGATCAATAGACAGAGTCCCATTCCCGGCAGACCGCCGAGATCCCAATAGGTGATCAGTATCAAGGCAATCTGTCCGGCAGCGGCTCCTAAAACAATACTGAAATTCAATCCCATACCGCACAAAACCGGCATCAATAAGGAAAGGATTAATACCGCATTGCGGATGATACGACTGATTAATTCCTGTAAAATAAATTCAGAGGACTGCCTGGAATACGCTGTTGTAAAAATACACAAAATGATAAACAATAGGGTTACAATATTTTTTCGTGCAAAGGATATCATCTTTTCTGTCATTACACTTTCCTCCCGACCATTTTTGTCAATGCATAAAGAATGATGCCATTGCTGATGATGGTTCTCAATATTTCAGACAGACTGCTGTTATCCAACAGTTCACTGGTAATGGGGAGCGCAATGGTAAGCAATGACTGATAAAGGATCACACCCAGGATCACATTGCCTATATCAGCCCTGCGGGTAGTCGCACCGCCTATCAGTATGGCTGCAATGGCAGGATATGCCATCATCTGAGGAGCCGTATAAAGCTGATAAAAACCATAACTCTGAGAATAAATAATAATTCCCACGGCACCCAGGACGGTGGATAGAACTGTGCTGAGAATACGCATGGAGTTATTGTTAATTCCCAGCGAAGCCCCAAAAACAGCATTTTCACCGCTGCACCGCATCATCACGCCCAGTTTGCTGCGCAAAAACAGAAACATGAAAACACAAAGCACGGCTATCGCCAGAAGCGTCCCTGTGGGAATCGTAATGCCGGCAATCTTAATGCAAAACAGATTGTCAAGTATATGCTCATAATTGGACTCCAGGGTGATCGTACTTCGCACACCGCTTCCCATTGCCCATATAATGTTCTTATTGGTGAATGGAAGAACCATCCAGCCGATACACATGAGTGAAATAATGGAAAAGTTGAGGTAGTTTCCTACCATCATTTCTGAGCCGCGCATATGATTCAAAACCCAGCCATACAAAATGCCCACTCCCACTGCAAGGGGAAGGGAAATAAGAATAGCAGCAAAAAGGCCTCCAAGCCCTGTCATATTATTCTCGACAGTGATCAATCCCCCCAGAAGACCACATAATATCCCTAAGGGCAATCCGAAATTCAGACCGATACCGCTTTGAATCGTGGGAAGCATGGCCAACACGAAAACTGCCTGCATCCCGATCCGTATGATGGAATCGGAAATCAGCGTAGAAGTGTCCATATGAAGTATGGACGAAAGCAGCAGCAGACCCAGAAGGAATACGATCATGATAATCTGGGACATGCCCAGCCAACGATGCTGCCTGTTTTTCAATTTCATAGACTTCACATACATCATACACAGCCTCCTTCTTCTTCTGAAACGCCGCTCATCAGCAGCCCATAACGATAGTCCTCGTCAGAAGGTTTCAAAATGCCGGTAATCCCACCCTCCGTAACAATTGCTATTCGGTCGCATATAGAACGAAGTTCAGCCAGTTCGCTGGAAGTAATGATAATGGCGGCCCCGGTAGACTGATTCATCTCTGTCAATGCATCCAGGATACGTTTCTTTGCTCCTACGTCAATACCTCTGGTGGGTTCAGAAACCAGAAGCACCTCCGGTTTTAATGTCATGGCCCGCGCAATACATACCTTTTGCTGATTTCCTCCGCTGAGGCTGCGGGTATGCTGTGAAGCACCCGTACAGCGAATGTCAAATTCCTGAATCATTTTCTCTGCATATTTCCTGCCGGCCTTTTTATCGTAAAAACGGATCCCGGCAATCTTTTTGAGAAACTGATTCTTCACGCGAAGCGCGGAGATAACCACATTTATTTCTATGGACTCATCCAGAAGAAGCCCCACTCCCCTGCGGTCCTCAGAGACAAAGGCTACACTTTTTGACAAAGTGGCGAGAGTGTCCGAAGCATTCAGGGGCTCCCCATTCAGAATCACTTCCCCCGAAGACGGATATAACCCCATAATTCCGTTTGCAACAGCAGCCTTACCATGTCCTGCCAGACCCGCGAAGCCAAAGATCTCTCCTTTGTGAATCTGCACGGAAGCATTTTTCAGAAATTCACCCGGCATATCCACCGAGAAATCCTTAAGTTCCAGGATAATCTCTTCGCTTAACTTCCGCTCTTCCTCAAGCTGGCTGATATCGACCGATCTCCCAATCATCAGCTCTGAAATCTTCCGTACCGACACATCTTGTGTGTCATATTCTCCCACCAGGGAACCGTCACGCAGAATTGCCATATGGTTTGCATAATTTTTAACTTCATTCAGACGGTGGGTGATAAAAATAAAAGAGATTCCCTTTTTTGTAACCTCCTGCACGCACTGAAGAAATTTTTCCGCTTCCTTTTCTGTCAGTACTGCAGTAGGCTCATCCAATACAATGAGACGGACATTGTTTTTATCCAATTCCCTGGCAATCTCTATAAACTGCTTGTAGCCAACCGGCAGGGAGCCGGTATGTGTGGCCGCATCAATATTCAGTCCCACCTCGTCCAGGGTAGCCGCCGTCTCCTCCTTCATGGCCCTGCGGTCCAGGACGCCCGCTTTGTCTCCGAACAGTTTCCTGAGAATCCCCTTTTTTAGATTTTCCCGGTTCAGTTTGACATTTTCTGCTATTTCATAATCATCGATCAGCATGAATTCCTGGTGAACCATGCCTATACCATGTCTCATGGCGTCAAGGGGAGAGGAAATCTGGACCGTCTCCCCGTCTATGCGGATTTCTCCCTTGAATCCATTTGTCGAATGGATTGTGGGCATCCCGAAAAGAATGTTCATCAGTGTGGATTTTCCGGCGCCATTTTCTCCCACAAGAGCCATAATCTCTCCCGGACGGACACGGATGCTGACATCCTTTAAAACCGGATTGCCAAAGTATTCTTTGCTGATACCCTTCATTTCCAGAACAAATTCTGACTGCATACAAAAGACCTCCTCCTTTTACATGCCCTTAGCTTTGGCCAGTCCCCGCAATGCGTCCGCCATGCGTTCTATTGCATCAAAGGACTTCTGATCCTCCCAATAACACCCTATAATCAGTCGAAGACATCCCGCGCCCTGTGGTCCATATGCTTTCCCGTCATTACATGCAACCCTGGCCTCACGGATAAGATAATTCACAATCTCAGTGGAATCACCCAGTTCCGACACATCCAGCCAGCACATAAAACTGCTTTCCGGCATATTTATTTTTACGCCCGGCACCTTCGAAAAAACTTCATATGCATACTTTCTGCGGCGGTCATGCTTACTGTTATATTCTTCCACAAACTGAGGATTTCTAAATGCCTCTATCGCCATTAACTGAGACAATGTATTGGTTGCTCCAAGTACATTCACCGCACCTCCGAACAGTACGTCCATGATCGTATCGCAGGCCACCAGATAGCCCACACGAAATCCTGAAAGTCCCATCCCCTTTGAAATGGAGAACACAGATACAGTGCGTTCCTCCATCCCCGGCAGCGTTGCAATCGATATCATTTCTCTGCCGTCAAAAATCGTGGACTCAAATGCCTGATCCACGACACATATCAGATCATGCTGACAGACAAAGCGTGCCAGCTGCTCCAGGTCTTCCCTCAAGAACACAGTGGTGGTAGGGTTATTCGGATTTGTCAATAAAACCATTTTAGTTTTAGATGTCAGCTTTTCTTCAAAAGCACTTATGTCAATACGGTAATTATCATCTGCCTTCAGCGGCACCGGGATACTCTTTCCGCCCAAAAGCTCCGCGTTTAAAAAATTAGACGGATAGCTGGGATCCGGCACCAGCACCTCATCTCCCTCGCCAATAAACGGCATCATTGCGTAGAGCAGACCGGAATCAGACCCCGGGGTGATGATAATGTTTCGTTTGGGGTCAACGGTCATATGATTCTCCCGCGCCAGCTTCTTCGCTATCTCCTCCTTCAGTTCCTCATTGCCAATAGGCATGGTATAATGGGAGGGAAATCCTCCCTTTAAAATTTCCACAGCCCTATCCAATAAATGGCCTGGAATGGAGGGATCCGGATAAAAAGGATCCGCCCATCCCATCATGGAGACTCCCTGTTTCTGCAGATCATGATAGGCACTCCCTACATCAGCCTTCGCAACTGTGGTAAAAAGACCTCCCTGTAATCCGGAAAAATTTTTCTTCATTTTATTGCGTATGGATTCATTCATATATTTTTTCTCCTTAAAATGGAAAGGGGTGTCGCACTATATAGCTATGGGGCGCCATAATCAGAGTTTTCCCATGCATAATGCTATAACCCCTGCCATTCCTATGTGTATTACCAATTTCCGTAAGTGCCGCCTTCCGCAATCTGTCCTTCACTGACAACGCCAAAGTTGCGGGCTTCGTGACCGGGAATAGTGCTCCATATTATGCCGCCGCCTTTTATGACCATCTGCAGGTTGCGCATCTCTTTCACATCCTGATCCGGCTTACCCCTGACAGCAAGAATATCGGCCTCATAACCAATTTTCAAAGAACCTGTGATCTGATCCACACCGCAGAGCTCTGCCCCCACGGAAGTAGCCGCCCTGATGGTTTCCAGAGGAGTGAAGTCAGCATGTTCATTCAACAGCTCCATCTCCAGCTGCGTGGCATTACATCCCCTCTGCACGGGATCCGAGGGAACCATGTCAGTACCGACACAGACCTTGACGCCATGCTTATGCGCAAAGCGTGCCGCTGCCCTGTGCCCCTCTTTTGCCGTAAAGCTTTTCTCAAAATTGCGTTTTGGGAATCCATGTTTAAACATATAATCAACGCCATCCTCAGAAGAAACTGCCAACGTAGGCGTATAGAATTTCCCCTTCTCCGCAATCAATTTGCAGGTGTCCTCTTTCATTGCATACCCATGTTCCACAGAATCCAGCCCTGCCATGACTGCATCCCGGATGGTGGCATCATCGGATAAATGGGCACACACCTTTTTTCCTGCCGCATGGGCGGGCCAGATAACGGCAGCGATCTCCTCATTTGTAACCTGGCGGTCGCACAGGCCTTCATGGGCGCCTTCCAGACCTCCCGTCATCCCTACCTTGATCCAGTCCACTCCTTTTGCCAGAAGCCGGCGGGCCTCTTTCGTAAATTCAGTCGCGCCGGTGCATTCAATAGCGCCATAGTCCTCAGAACCGTGCCCTCCATGCGCCATCAGCGTCCATCCGCAGGTAATGACACGGGGACCGTTCAGCATCCCGAGATTAACAGCTTTGCGAATAGCCACATCAAAGAAGTCACCACCGCCCACATTGCGCAGCGTAGTCACTCCACATTCCAGCGCTTCCAGATCGGAAGAGCACACGTCTGAACTCCAGTCACAGTTCAGGATC
>CANDMD010000012.1 GCA_947385725.1 uncultured Lachnospiraceae bacterium
GTTGCATCACTGTTTATTTGTCAAGGTTCCCTGTTGTCGCCTCAGCGACAGCTTATTTATAATACCATAAGCTTACGGCTGTGTCAACAACTTTTTTAAATTTTTTTACCAATTTTTTCTGTCTCAATTGGTGGACTTTTATATTAGCATACCACCACACCGCTTGTCAACAGCATTTCATAAAAAAATCAGAAGAACTTTTGCAGTGCTTCTGATCTTCTTACTTGGCAGTCTAAACGGAGAAAGAGGGATTTGAACCCTCGCGCCGGTTGCCCGACCTACACCCTTAGCAGGGGCGCCTCTTCGGCCTCTTGAGTATTTCTCCATATCCGAATTACGTCACTGCCCATATTCTGTTGTGCATCAACATTTCTGACGCAAAAACTATTATACCTAAGGATGAAGGCTTTGTCAATCGCTTTTTTTATTTTCCTTAATACTTTGATATTCCAACGTCCCCGCTTGTGGTCTGAATCTCAATATGGTTATTCCCTTCATTGCCCCCATGGATCCCCTGTGCATTATTCCTTCGAGAGGAAAATGTCAGATCATTGTCAAAAAAAGTCCTGATATCTCCGCTGGTTGTACTGACCGCCAATTCAAATTTATTTTCTTCTGAAAGCGTCACGCTTACATATCCGCTGCTGCTGTTTATGTTCAGAGTTCCTGCCAGTTCTTCCAGGCTCAGCTGTATATCCCCGCTGGTGGTTTCTATGCTGCCCTCGCCTTTTTGAACCGTGATCTGGACGTCCCCGCTCTGCGTGCTTACCTGGAAGCTGCCCTCTGTGCTTCCTGCCATAATACTGCCTGATGTGGTGGATATCCTCCTGTCCCCGCTTCCCTCAGATATCATTACAGAGCCGCTGGAAGTCGAAGTCTGAACATCTCCGTCGGCGTATTGTACCTCCACGTCTCCGCTGGTAGTCTTAAACTGTGCATTTCCCGTCAGCGTCCCGATCGAAAGGTAACCGCTGCTGCATTCTGTTTCCGCCTCGCCTGTGAGTTCCTCTATGTTGATATCCCCGCTGCTGGTTTTCAGTTGCGCGTCTCCCGTTATCGTTTTGGCAGTCACATTTCCGCTGCTACACTCTATGTCTGTCCTGCCTGTCAGTTCCTTCACATCCACGTCTCCGCTGGATGTCCCGATGTTGATTTCTCCCGCGGAAGAATCTGTGCCTGCATGAATATCTTCCACTTTAACGTAACCGCTGGAAGTATTGACAGATACATTTTCCGCAGCCACAGAGGGAAATTCCACATCCCCGCTGGAACTGGTAATAGAGACATCCTTTTCCGATCTGACAGCAAGTTCCGAAACGATATCCCCACTGGACGTCTCCAGCAGAAACTCCCCCTGATAGGACGCCGGCAAATAAACTTCCGTGTAATGCCTGTTGTAAGACCCACCATTGCCAAACCAGAAGAATCCAAATCTGCCATCATTCCTTCTTGCCCCTCTTATCTCAACACAGTTTCCATCCGCCTTAACAGTAGAAAGTTCTTTTTCACTCAATTCGGAACTGCTGTATTCTCTGACGGTAATCGCATCCTTTTCACTTTCAAGGAGATAGACGTCATTGCTGTTCATTCCGTATAATATAGAAATACTGTCTATCCCCTCAAGCGGGATTTCTTTTTCCAGCACAAGCTGTACATTGTTATAGCTTTGCCGTCTGTCACGCCGGAACACGTCTCCGCCCGCCATGCCATACGCAAATATTCCGCAAAGGCTGATGGTCACAATTGACAGCGCCACGATCAGACCAATCTTTATGCTTTTCATAACAGTGTTCATCCCCTCTCTATATATGATCCTCATCTTCCCTGAGGCTGAAGATCAACCTTACAATGGACTGGACACACAATGCCACAGGGAAGATCAGCCAGGTGAGCTGCCACTCATAGGTGGAAAAGCTGATCAAAAAATACAGCACCAGGGCCAGTGTCCAGATAATGGAATTAATGGATCTGCGCACCGCCTTTTCCTTATTACTATTGTGTCTGACTTCCTTATACTTCTCCACCATGTCGGTCTGATCCTTTTTCGTGTAATCAGGATACATATTGGCGGCATATACCAACATGATTGTAGGCGGGATACAGATCAGCAGCGCAATGACCAGTCCCAGATTGGCAAAGTCGAAATAATAATTGTGCAGCATGCCGCCAAACAGGCCGAAGCCAAAAAAGACCACCCCTGCAAAAATATACATCCCTACCGCCGCAGCCATCAGTACCGCCCTTTTCCTGCGATCCTTCTCCGGCAGGGTAAGCAGATTCCGTTCCTCCATCTCAGGGAAAAGCTCGCTCACATCGCCAATGGATTCCACCACATTTGTATAGGCGTCTTCCTCAGAATATCCGTCCGCCACCATATCATCATATTTATCCATGGCATTCTGTATCATTTCCTGTTTCAGATCCAGAGCTTTCCTTGTCTTGGGCGCCTCTGCAAAAATTTGATTAAAGTGCTGTCTGATTTTTTCTTTCATGAAAGATTCCTCCCACATATGCTGTTATCTCAATAATTTGTCTATCATATCCTTGGCTTCCTGCCACTCCTGCTTATATCCCTGGTATGCCTTTGTGCCCTCGTCTGTTATGGCATAATACCGCCGCCTGGCTCCAACAGTTTCATCTCCCCAATAAGTCCTGATGTACCCTGCCTGTTCCAACCTCCTGAAAGCCGAATAAAGCGTCGCCTCTTTCAGTTCATAGGCATTGTCAGTCTTTTTCATGATATCCTTATTAATTTGATAACCATAACTGTCCTGCTCCAGAAGATGCGATAAAATAATGGCCTCCGTATGTCCCCTGAGAATATCTGATGTGATCGACATAATGTCCCTCCTCTCCTGCGGATAGTTTTCTGCACCGCGATTAAGTACAGTATATAAAAATATACCTCGTCTGTCAAGGTATATTTGTAATTTTAGTATATATTCCCTTTTAGTATATTTTCTGTTTTAGTATGCTTTCTGTTTCAGTATGTTTCTGTTTCAGTATATCAGTTCTTATATGCAAAAAGGTGCAGTACCTGAATGCTACACAATTCCGCGTCAGCAGGCGAATTTCAACTGTACACGGACGTTAACTCCCAAATTGAACTTTATACACGGAAACCTTTACATTTCCTCAGGACATTTCGTCCCCAGCAGGCCGCAGGCATCCGCTATGACATCCTGCACAATCGTCACCAGCAGGATACGGGCGTATCTCTCTTCCTCCACGGCCTGCAGAATAGGGCATTTCTGGTAAAAATGATTGAATGCCGAGGTCAGTGTGATCAGGTACCTCGCAATGACAGACGGTTCATAGCCTCGGGCTGCGTTCACCACTGCGTCCTCATACCCTGACAATATTTTGACTAGGGAGAACGCCGCGTCATCTGCCAACTTGTGATAATTGATATCGTCAGCTTTCACAATGTCTCCTGATTTCCGCAGAATGCTTTTCGCACGGGCATAAGCATATTGCACATAAGGGCCTGTAGCACCCTCAAGGTTCAAGACGTCTTCCCAGGCAAAATCCACATTTTTGATCCTCTGATGATACAAGTCATGGAATATGACTGCGCCCACGCCGACTTTTTCCGCGGTATCCTCCTTGTCCGCAAGGGAGGGATTTTTTTCCCGGATCTGTTCCATTGCCCGTTCCACGGCTTCCTTTAAAATGTCCTCGGCATATACCATGTTTCCCTTTCGGGAGGATAGTTTCGCGCCGTCCAGACTGACCAGGCCGAAAGGAACATGCACCAGTTCGTCCGCCCAGGAATAACCCATCAGTTCCACCGCCTTGAATACCTGTTTAAAATGCAGCGACTGTTCCGCGCCTGTGATATACAGGCATTTTTCAAAACCGTATTTCTTCTTCCGGTCTATTGCCGCCGCAATGTCGCGGGAATGATAAATAGAACCGCCATCGCTCTTTGTAATCAGACAGGGTGGCATATGATATGCCCCCAAATCAATCACCAATGCACCCTGGCTTTCCTCCAGCAGATTTTTCCGGCGCAGCTCCTCTATCAGCCCGGGCACCTTATCCCTGTAAAAGCTTTCTCCTGTACAGGAATCAAAGGAAATGTCAAGCATTTTATATACGCGTTCAAATTCCTGCATACTGATCTCCCTGAACCAGTTCCAGACGGCCAGGGCTTCCGGGTCATTGTTTTCCATCCTGACAAACCACGCCCGCGCTTCCTCGATCAATTCAGGAGACTTCTCCGCCTCTGCATTGAGTTTTACATATAAATCCAGCAGTTCGTCTATTCCCCGCTCCTCCACGGCCTGCGGACTGCTCCATTTCTTATAGGCGGTAATCAATTTGCCAAACTGTGTCCCCCAATCTCCCAGATAATTAATACGCACAACAGAATGACCCAGCTTGGTAAAAATTTTGTACAGGGAATTTCCGATAATAGTTGTCCGCAGATGCCCCGCATGGAAGTTCTTGGCAATATTGGGAGACGAGTAGTCCATACAGATCACCCCTCCGGCGCCCCAATCTCTAAACCCATGGTTTTCCTGAAACATCTTTGCAAAACACTTTTTTGTGAACTTTTCCCTGTCCACAAAGACATTGCAATATCCGCCTACATTTTCAATCCTGTCGGCAGCAAGTTCTTCCTTTTTCCCGGATAGGATTTCCTTGAACTCTGCGGCGATTACCGCCGGATTCCGGCGCTGCTCCTTTGCCAGGGCAAAACAGGGAATGGCATAATCCCCCATTTTTTCGTCTGCCGGCACCTCAGTTATGGCCAGCAGCTGCTCGCGGGTGACCCTTTCTTCCAATAGCTTCGCCGCTTTGTCACAAAATTCATTTTTCATTTTCCCGTTACCCCTTTCGCTTTTATGATCTTAGGAATAAAAAAAGAACCCTATTTGAATTAGTATTCACTAAATCCAATACGGTTCTGCATCTATGGAAGCCATGAACAGTACCGCACAGCAACAAGACGTATCTCTCCTGCAACTGTGCGAATCTTCCCTACATTCCTACACTCGCTGCAAGAGTTTACGTCTCTGTCTGCGTCTTAAGCTGTTCCTGCCCAATATATCCATGATCTTTATCCTCCAAAGATAATATCCATGTTACCACATGTGTTCTGTCCACGCAACTGTTTTCTTGTTTTTCAAGATGTCATATGCTATACTTGATACACTATATGGCGCAGGAAAAGCGCTGGTTCATGCATTGCTTCCCATGTGCGGTACAACAGAAAGGAGTGAAACTCTTTATGGGAATCATACGTAACAAAAAGTCAAACCCGAAATGGGAATATGTAAAATGGCTGTATTTTTTCCTGTTGGCATTTGCCGGGACCCTGGTAATATGGTATTTTGCCATGAGCCAGCAGGTCCTTGAATGGCTTACTTCCGGCATCAACACGCCTGTAGCTTTTTAGAGACCTATGGTTACCGGTGTCTATTGCTTTGCGGAAGATGTCCAGGCTGTTAAGACAGGAAACCTGATCACATTGGATGTCTTTTTCGATGGCAACCACGAAAGAGGAGGCCTGACAGAGATGGACCCCAGTTTTTATGAGCCCATCACGGAATATCACGCGACCGATACCAGCAGTTCCAGGGACGGCGCAATTGTGTATGTCCCTGATTATCTCTCTTTTACAGTAGACCAGGAGCATCCTTATGTTCACCAGAGCGGCCAGGACTGGAACAGGCACCACACCACAATATACCGCATTACATACACACCAAATCACAGGCTGGTCACATCAATTGAAATGATACGGATGGGAACTCCTTAACAACCGACAGTATTTTCCCTGATCGCCGCCTCAATCCTCTGTTTCACCATTTCCGCGATGGCAGGCGTCTTCAGGGAGGAGTACTCCTCATAATAGATGGGCGGCAGATAAACCAGCTTCACAGTCACCGGCGCGATGGAATTTTCATCAAAGGGCTTAAAGGAATCGATCAGGGCACAGGGCACAATGGGGCATTTTGCCTTGACCGCACTTTTGAAAGTACCTCCCTTAAAGGGGAGGAGCCTGTTGCCCATTCTGCTTCTGGTTCCCTCCGCAAAGATCAGGAAATTCCTGCCCTTCTTCACTTCCTCCGCCACCTGGTTGATCACTTCCAGGGACTGTCTGATATCCTCCCTGTCTATGACGATCGATTTTAACGCAGCGATCACCTGCTTCAGCAGAATCACATTGCTGGCTTCCTTTTTGATCACAAACGCAAAGGGCACGGGACAGGATTCCAGAAAAACAAGCACGTCAAAGAGTCCCTGATGGTTGGGGAAAAAGATAAAACCACTTTCCTTTGGTATATTGTCCAGGCCGTGGGATTCGATCCGCACACGCCCTGCCTTATTGGCCGCTTTCGTCACTTTTTTTACAAAGGCATAAGCTACCTCAGGATCATAGTTCTTCTTTTTCCCATGCCACCATATGCCCCCGATATAATACGGGAGTCTGAAGATCAGTTTCACTACCATTAAAATAATTCGCTTCATGTTTTTTAATTCTTTCTTTATGCTTATGTTCTATATTCTAATTTCTCTGTTTCAATTTCTCTGTTTCAATGTTTTAATTTCTTTGTTCTGTTCTGTTTTATGTTCTGCTATATTTTATGTTCTGCTATATTTTATGTCCTGTTATTTTTTTCTATGGCCGTCTCATAAAGGTTGCTTCCGTTCGAATCCATTACAACAATCACAGGAAAATTCTTTACTACCAGCTTTCGAATCGCTTCCGTCCCCAGATCATCATATGCGATTACTTCTGAGGATATGATAGAGCGGGAAAGCAGCGCGCCAGCGCCTCCCACTGCCGCAAAATACACAGCGCCGTTACGCACAATGGCATCCCTTACTTCCTGTGTCCTTTTTCCCTTCCCAATCATGCCCTTAAGCCCCAGATCCAGCAGGGAGGGGGCATATTTATCCATTCTGCTGGCAGTAGTGGGGCCTGCGGATCCGATGACTCTTCCTGGTCTGGCCGGGGAAGGTCCCATATAATAGATCACATTGTTCTTCATATCCAGGGGAAGAGGTTCCCCTTTGTCCAACGCTTCCTGCATTCTTTTATGCGCCGCGTCCCTTGCCGTATAAACAGTTCCCGTAAGGTATACATAATCTCCCGCTCTCAGTGCAGTTGCATCTTCCTCACTGAGAGGTACGTTGATGTACTTATCCATGTAAATTGTCCTTTCCTGCCATGTATATCTGTTGCACTTCAAAAATATACCGCCTATGCAGCCGGAAGCCCCAAGGATCATCCGACCTGACTCTATTACAGGATTCTACGGCATGGCGGTTCTCATATCACACCCTCGATTGGGCCGGAAACGCAGGCGGTCACAAGATCCTGAAGGCATGGCGGTTCACATGGCAGCAAATGTTGACTGCCACCGGCAGCCCTGCAATGTGAGTGGGGTATGTGTCAATATTTACCGCCAGGGCCGTGGTCGTTCCACCCAATCCTCCGGGACCGATTCCTGTTGCGTTGATTCTATGCAGCAATTCCTCCTCCATCTCGCGCACATACGGAATGGAAGATCGTTCATTGACGGGCCGTGTCAGGGCTTTCTTCGCCATGAGCGCACATTTTTCAAAGGTTCCCCCAATGCCCACTCCCACTACCATGGGAGGACATGCATTGGGTCCCGCTTCCCTCACAGCAGTTAAGACAGCCGACTTCACACCTTCTATGCCGTCTGCCGGCTTCAACATGAAGATCCTGCTCATATTCTCACTGCCAAAACCCTTCGGCGCCACGGTGATCTTCACACGGTCGCCTGGTACGATCTCGCAGTGAATGACCGCGGGAGTATTATCCTTTGTATTCTCACGGAATATGGGGTCTTTCACCACAGACTTTCTCAGGAAGCCTTCCGTATATCCCTGGCGCACACCTTCATGGACAGCTTCCTCCAGGGAGCCTCCTTCAAAGTGCACCTCCTGTCCGACCTCCAGAAAGACAACCGCCATTCCGGTATCCTGACAGATGGGGATCATATCCTCACCCGCGATCCGCATATTTTCCTGAAGCTGTTCCAGGATCTGACGCCCCAGCGGCGCCTCCTCGGTTTCCGCCGCATTACACAGGACACATTTCATATCTTCAGAAAGGAAATGATTTGCCTCTATGCACATTTCTTTGATATTTTCAGTAATCTCTCTGACGTTCAGTATCTTCATGGAAACTCCTTATGCCGTGATCTCTTTTCTTACCTCTTCAAGTTCCTCCTGGGAAGGCTCCCCGGGGACAAAACCGATGTGCTGTCCGTCCTCCTGGTATCTGGGGATTACATGAATATGAAAATGATTCACCGTCTGCCCCGCGGTCTCGCCGTTATTCTGCAACAGGTTCAGGCCATCGCATTTCAACTTCTCTCTCATGATCCCGGCCATTTTCTTTGCCAGGACAAATGCTGCCGCCGCGGTTTCCTCAGGCAGTTCAAAAAGATTCGCCGCATGCTCCTTGGGCAGGATCAGGGCATGTCCCCTTGCCACCGGCCCCAGATCCAGAATCACCCGAAAGTTCTCATCCTCATACAGAGTCTTTGAGGGGATCTCTCCCTTCGCTATTTTACAGAAAATACAATCGCTCATTATAACCTCCATTTCTGCGCTGCTCAAGAGGATGTGTAAACACCTCTCTATGTGCATAAGCGACTTTGTGCCAAGTCATTTGCAACTTTGCAGCGCAGGCACAAATCACCGTGTGGGAAACGTGTTTTCACACTTCCCGTCATGCCGACGCAGTCGGCACAAACAATCAATGAGACTACTCATGCGTCCTCTTCAAACACAAACAACTGATCCAACGCCCGAAGAATCCTGAAATCTCCTTTTGTCTTCATGGCGCCGGACATGAAAGCCCTCTGGAATGTCATCCTGCCGCTCACGATATCATCCATCGCATCCCTGCCCAGCTGCACCTCAATATCAGGCTGCTCCGGTATGCTGTAGCTGCATTCCAGTTCCGGTCCTTTCACCGAAACCGACAGGACTTTTTTATCTATCGTAATCGCATATTGGGCTCCAAATCCCGGCTGTGGTTTAAAGGCTCTTTTCAGGGCTGCAATATACTCTTCATCGTCACTTTCGTCTTCGCTCATCATTCCCCTGAACAAACTGGCCAGCTCCTGAATATCTTCCTTCTGCCGCTGCACATATGTGTCATCCGAAACATATTGGGACAGCTGTTCCGTCTCCTGCGGTGTCAGGTCAAGGGTCTGCGGGACATTGATCTTCTGCTTGACCACCTGGTTACTTGCAGGGAAACTCGCCATGCGCTGGTTGATCGTGCGGTACATGTTTTCCGCTTTCTTTTCGATAATACGAAGATATTCCTCATTCATTTCCAGAATCGATATATTTTCAATATAACCGCACAGGCCGCTGCAGGGCAGCCCCCCCAGGATCTCCCAGGAGGTAGAAAGGCTGAGTTTCGCCTCCTGCTCTCCATAAGTTGTGGACATGACCACGGGGCACATATAAATCTTTGCAATTTTTTCCTTATCTCCATAGAGCCAGCAGGCATCCAAAAACTGCTGCATGAAACCGCCGATTCCATACCATTCTACCGTAGTCGCCAAAATGATTCCATCCGCATCCTTCAATGTCTGGGGCAGAGTAGTAATTGTATTTTTACATTCATAAAGATTATAACGGGTCACTTTTACCCTGAGTTCCTCCAGTATTTCCTGCATCTTATTGATGACATAGGATGTGGGATCGTCAATAATACCCCGTCCGCCATAATAAATGTTAATATTCACCTGATGCCTCCTGACCTCCGTTCTTTTTTTTCTGAACCATGCACATAACACTGCCGGCTGCAAAACCTGCAAGCAGCCCGCCCACGTGTGCCGCATTGTCTATATTTCCGCTTGTGTACCCGCTGTACAAAGATAATAATATCATCAGCAAAACCCGCGCCGGAGTAGCAGTCTCCATTTTCCTGCCGCGAAACAACACCATGGAAAGCAGCACCCCGTCCAGACCGAAGATCGCTCCGCTGGCTCCCACCGATCCTGCCATATCGCCGGTCCGCACCTTAACATATAATGACAAGAGGCTTCCGGATAAGCCGGACAGGAAATAAAGGAAGGAAAACCGGATATGTCCGATCTCCTTTTCAATCATAGCCCCAAGGAAAAAGAGAATCAGCATATTATTGAAAATATGGCTCGTACCGGCATGCAGGAATATGGACCAGAGGAGTCTCCCATATTCCTTTTGCCCCAGCACGCCCCGGACATCCAGCATGCCCGCCTCATACAGCCTATTGCCGGTAAAGGTACACACGACAAACACAAATATGTTGATGGTTACGAGCAGCCCGCTGGCCAGCGGCATCTCTTTGATTCTTTTCAAAACACCGGCTTCCTTTCGCCACATAAGATTTCGCTTCCTGTCAAGTCGACTCTATGCCGCTTAATGTCTTATAATATCTTATATGATCTTATCATATCTCATAAGGTCTTATCATATCTCATAAGGTCTTATAATATCTCGTAAGATCTTATATCAATTCAAAACTCTCGACTTCATCCATCGTTGTAAATATCCTTATGATATCATTCCTGCCATATCGTGCGGGCACAATGGCAAAACATCTCATGGAAGGCCCAAGGCTTCCCTTTTTGTCCCATTTAATCTGGTACAACGTCATCTTGTAGCTTTCTATTTTCTCCATAAGCTTATCGTAATCTTCTATTCCCCTTGGCAGCCGGAAACAGACCTGTACTCTTGTGGGCTGCTTCACGATCCACAGGTTTTTATGGAGAACCCACTGGATGAACAGCATGATCAGTGTTGTCCCGATGCCCATTGCGTACATTCCCGCACCCAGCGCCATGCCGATTCCTATGGTCGCCCAGATGCCCACCGCCGTAGTAATGCCGCTGACATGGCCTTGCCTTCCTATGAAGATAATACCGCCGCCCAGAATACCAATGCCGGTAATAATTCCTGCAGCCACACGGGACACATCCCAGGAGGCGCCGGACACGGACAGATCCATCACATCCATGAAGCCGTACTTTGAAATGATCATCATCAGCGCCGCAGCCAGCGCAACCACCATGTGGGTCCTGGTTCCCGCCACTTTGATCCTCTGCTGTCGTTCAATGCCAATCGCCCCACCGCAGATACAGGCAAGGATAAGCCGGAGCATGAAAATTAGAATGACCGCTGCTTTCGCCGTACTGTATGACACAGAATACGTTCCTCCTTCTTCTTCCGCGTATCTAATGTTTTACAGTATATCATATTTTTTTCCTAAATGAAAGGATTAAACTTTCTCCAAAATTATTATAAATAAACATCTCTGCATTTGAATTGATTTATCTTGATCATACTTTTTATGCGCCGCTATCGAAATATGAGCGTTACATTACCGCATTTTATCTCATCTTCTGTTTCAAGTTTTCTTCTCTCATACGGTTCCAGCCGAAGCCCGTTTTTGAAGGTACCGTTGGTGGAATTTAAATCCTCCAGGTAAACGTCCGCCCCCTGTTTTATGATTCTGGCATGCATCCTGCTGACGGACAGATCTTCCAGTACCAGATCCACCTCCTCCTTCTTTTTCCCAATGGAAAAAGCTTCCCTGTCAAGGCTTGCCAGTATTTTCCCCTGGGGTGAGTAAAGCCTGTGGATCAGCGCTGCGGGATCCGGTCTCTCCTCTATGTAGACGGTTCTCCCGTAGTCTGTCTCCTGACTTTCCTCCACACCCGCTTCGCGCTCATACGCCGTTTCCTCCGCCACGGCATAACCGGACATTGCCTCCTGCATGGCAAGGCGGTAGTTGTCCCGTACTTCCTTATTTTTTCTCTTCTTTCCTTCGAAAATACCAAAGAGTTTCTTCTTTTCTTCTTTTACCCCGGAAAGCGATTCTCCCTTTCCTTTGGTTTGCAGATTCTGCGGTTCAGAAGCAGGCGGACAGGGTGCTTCTGCATCCCCAGGTGCTTCCAGAAGTCCGCCTTTTCCAGAAATTTCAGCTGCTCCTGGAGAACCGGCTGTTCCTGCAATTCCGACTTTTCCCAAAAGTCCGACCGTTCCCGCAACCCCTGCCGTCCCTGAAAATCCTGCCGTTCCAGAAAACCCTGCCGTCCCTGAAAGTCCGGCTGTTTTCGTTGCTCTCTGTTCCAGCCGTCTGGCATCCTCAAATATCTGTCCCTGAAGGTAGGTTTCCCCGTTTTTTTCCAGCTGGTCATAAACACAGTACACAAACTCTACCAGCGTTTCATCCTCATAATCAATATGTTCCACCCAGAAATCCACGAGTTTTTGAAACCCGTTTTCCTGCCCATAATACGGGATATACATGAAGGAAAACGTATGGTCATCCAGGTCCAGGAATACCTGTTCCGGATACCAGACCACATTGTGTTCATCCAGCAGGAATCGGTCCAGTTCCTGCTGGATCTGCCGGTAGCTCCATACAAAGTCACGCAGCCACTCCCTGGTAATCATTTTTCCTTCAAACAACTGCATGATATTCTGTTTTGACGAAATATCATAATACAAATACGCCAGTCCGTTAATATATCGCAGGCTGCAGGACAACAATCCTTTAATGCCTCCTCTGCTCAGAATACAATATTGATATTTCGTATCCTCCGGTTTCTGTTCCAAAAGCAGCCTCTCATAATTGCAATGAAGATTCCTCACATATTCTGTCTGCAGCATTTAAACTCCTCCTTGTACAATTTTGCGGCAATTCCGAATAAAGGTCACGGGAGAAATGCGGTGTGCCTTGTATCCGGCTCTGGCACTCCAGGTATTATCTTCGTTCCAGAGATTCCATCCGGGCAGTGGAAACTGGAAAGTTCCTTTGCCAGCCGCTTCAATCATCCCTTTCTTGATTTTGATATCCATCAGGATCATATCCCATGCCACATATTTATCCCTGTATAAGCCTGCTGCCTGCAGCCGGATCTTGTCCTCCAGTTCCTCATTTGATTTTGCTTCCGCAGACGCCGCTTTTACTGTCTGTATTGCTACATCCTGTTCCATAAGGCATCTATCATACTGGAAGACAAACAGACCGACCGCAAGCAATATGGCGGATATGGCCAGCGGTACAATAATCGCCGCCTCCAGAGAGAAAAACGCATTTTTATTTTGCTCCCTTTCCTGCTTTATTTCTTTCATCACTTTTAGCCGTAATTTTTGCTGTAATTTTTGCCTTATTTCTTGACTCATTTTGTTCTTCATTTCTTTTATTAACCTCCTCGTATCATTTCACACAGCACGAATCCTATTGTCAGAAACGGCACATAGGCAACTGCCGTCCCCTTATCCACCTTTTTCAGGATCATTAGAACTGCCGATACCACGGAAATCAGGATGAAACTGAACATCACGGCCAGAATACACTGTCGGAAGCCCAGGACGCTTCCCAGAAACATCAGCACCACTCCGTCCGCCCATCCGGCTTTTTGTGTGCCCAGAGCCAGCAGCAGCAAAACCGCGCCGGGAATCATTCCCATAAAAAAATCCGCAGGACTGCCTTCCAGGCAAACCCATTGAAAAATCCCGCTGCCTGCCGCGGCCACACCACCCAGTAAAACCAGCCATACCGGTACCCTCTTATACCGGATATCGTATCCGCTCAAGCCCAGCAGCCATAAAAGCTGTATGATCATTATTCTTTTGTCCATATTTCCATATACCTTTTCAGCCGCCTCCACATCTGCTGCAAGACCGGTAATCCTCAGCATCCTTCAGCAATATAGAGATTACTGTCCTTTTCAGCCCGGAGCACTCCCTGCTGTAATGAAAGCAGTCTCCTTCCCGTGCAATATATAAAGTACCCGTTGCAGGCTCTCCGCGGCACTTTTCACATTCCAAGTATTTCCCTCCGTTTTCGTTGCGGTAATTGCCCTGGGTTCCCGCGGCAATCGCCTGTATGGAAAGGCATAAGTGGGTACAGTTCCTGTCCCTGTGGTATACTTTCCCCGTCTCCGTCACATATACGGTGACCAGATCCTCCTCACTTCCGCCGCTGTTTCCGACAATATCATAGCCATTCCAGATATGGGCATGATAACGGTTCGCCATACGGAACGGTAAAAATCCTGTGAGGCTGCACCAGGGTGAAACGCCATAAGTTAACGTGATCTCCATTTCCCCATTAGGCTGCACTATCTCACTCTCCCAGAATTGCAGTCCGTCCGTGCCATGGGACAGAGGCGATGCCTCCAGGTATTGCTCGCCCAGGTAATCCACCACCTGGTCTTTGATGTACAGGTATGAGAACGCGATACCCGCCATCTCTTTCCACCAGGGATCCTCCTGCTCCACGGAACGCAGACTTTCCTCATTTCCAAGGGCGTATCCATAGACCGCCAGTTTACTCCCTGTCTCCCAGAGAGCAGTCTGCAAGTTTCCGTGAAGCCGTATCATCTCTATAGCACTTCCCAGGTTCAACAGGAAAAGCAGGAATACCGGCAGCGCCATGGCTGCTTCCACCGTCATTCCGGCACGCAGTTTTCGAGCGAGGAAGGCACACAGCAATGTCTTCTCTACAGAGAGAGGTACTGTTCTTTTCAAGTCTTGGGCGGGACCTGAATCTATGCTTATGTCCTGTTCAGTCGGAGAAGGATTTCCATAGTCTGTTAACAAGTTACTTTTCTGTTTTCTCCATAGAAAAGACATTGCCATCCGCCTCCCTTCTCTCAGTCAATATAAAACTTTTCCCTGGTGGCCTGAAAATCAAATCCATAACCGCTGCCTATCTCCATGTACGCCTCCAGACCGGCATAACAGCCGTCCAGGCGGAAAGCGCCGTTTCCCGGCGTCAGCCGTATGTCCGCCTCCACCATATTCATGGCTCTGGCCGTTAAGACCTCCCTGTCCGTACACATCATAAAAATTCTCAGATAATCTTCATAGGAGAGCCCTGATCCTGTGTCCTCCTGCTCCTCCGCATTACCCGACAACGCGCTGTCCAAACCGTAATGCCACGTGTCCCTGTCCTTGACCAGGGGAACCTTCCCGCCTGCAAGCAGTACCTTGATATCATAAATACTTTCCGCATAGGCCCAGCCCAACAGAATCGCCGCTTCCAGCACAGGCGCCAACTCCGGCACCATGGCCAGGTCACACACCAGGGCAGCAGCCAATTCCGCAATACTGCATTTCTCCTGGTCTGAATACAGATACAGAGTGTTCGCAGCCTCGCGGATCACACAGATTTTCTTTAAAACCGTGCGCAGGTTATCCACGTCGCTTTCCCCTCCCGCCACCAGATATTCTAACTGATAACGGAGCGCATCCTCATCACATTCCCTGCCATAATGTCCCATGTAGCGCAGCAGGTATTCCTGAAAGAAAAAGCGTTCCAGCAATTGCTCGCCTTCCGACAGTTCTTTTATGTCGATATTTCCCTGATTGACCTGTCCCCGCTCCATCCGATCAAGAATCAGCCCTTCCGTCTGTATGGCATGATCCGATAAGTCACTGTCCTCCTCCAGAACCAGCTTCAGAATGCCTTTCTTCCTCTGTTCCTCCAGATAACCGGCGGGATTACTTACATGGAGGACATAAGGTTCCTCCTCCCCAATATCGAATTCCCTGCCGTCATACTCCTGTATCTCGCCGTCCAGGCTGCTCATTTCCGCCTCCACATCCCTCTCCTCTAAACAATTGATCTCTATCACCTGGATCCAATCCTGAAGTTCGGTCAAAAGGTTCAGTCCCACATCGTCCTTGATGGCGTCAGCGGCGCAGTTTCGGAATACCGCACCGTCTCCGTCCGTCAAAACGGACACCCTTGTCACAGAAATATTCTCAGGGGAGAGGTCAAAGAAATCGCGATAGAACAGAAATCCCAGAAACACTTCCCTCTTATCCAGATTCTTCTCAAGATAATATTCCAGACGTCTTTCCGTATTGGCTTTTCCTGGCAGTTCCGTGCCATAGGAGGAGTCCACTGCAAAGATATTGTATTGGTAAAACAATTCCCTGTGAAATTCTGCCAGAACACTCTGCATACTGACTTCTGCCGCAATTTCCGTCTCCAGCCTCGCACCGTTCCTGCGTGCCCCTTCAATCAATGCCAGGCACAGAGACAGTAGGAGCGTAATGCAAAGCGCCAGGTAAACCGTAAGATATGCATTTTCCCCTTTTGCACTTTCCTTTTTTCTCAAATTTTGTTGGTCTCCTTGGTGATCTTGTCGAAGATATTGTTTACCAGATCCGTGATCCTGTCCTTAAAAATAATGACCAGCCCTACCAGTACCACAATAATCAAGATTATTTCCACCGTTCCCATTCCATCCTCTTCCCGGATCAAATCCTTTAAATTTTTCAAGTTTTTCATAGTCATCCTCCTTTTTGACACATACAATTAATGTGAAACCGTTCTCATACTTATACTGCATAACGCCAGGGTTTACCGTACTACACTGGTTAAACGTATATGGCTGTTATGTAGTCAGGTTACTCGGAAATTATAACTGTGAAGCAGTTTAAATAGTGGAAAACGCAGGTATCATGATCATAACCATGACCACAAGCAGCATAAGCACCATTGGCACCAAAAGTTTCGTCCCTGCCTCCTCGCCCATCCGTTTACAGCCCTGCAATTTCTCTTCCCCTGCCCTGACCGCTTCCTCCCTCAGTCGTTCCAGCAAATCGCTGTTTCCTTTTTTCAGGTTCTGCGCAAGCAGCGTGCTTAAACGGGTATACTCCTGCAAGCCGGTTCTTTTCCCGAAATGCTCATAAGCAGACGCTTCCGATACTCCGGAATGCAGTTCGCGGCAGGCGTAGAGCATCTCCTCGTATGCGGGTCTTAACTCTTTTCCAGGCCGCATCTCTTTCCCGGCTCGTATCCCTTTTACAGGTCGTACCCCTTTTTCGGTACGTATCCCTTTTCCGGATTTTTTCTGTTCATACTCTCCGGCTATTTTCTGAAACGCGCCCCGGATCGTCATCCCCGCCCCCGCATAAAGCGACAGCTTATGGACAATATCAGGGTAATCTCTCTGCATTTGCTTTTTTCTCTGCTCCTGCTGCTTATGAAGGTCCTGATCTGACATGGCATATATTGACACAGCTGTCACAATTGTCAGCAACCACAGAACCATACTGTAATCCTCCACCTCCTGCTGCCAGTTTACCTTTTCTCCTTTCCATTCCTTGGGCAGGCTCCACACTTCCTCCCTGCGGCTTCCCTCTTCGGACTGCAGCAGCAACTCCTCCAGTTCTGCGCGCTCCTGTTCCCGGGCAGTAAGCGCCGGCGGCACAACCCGGATCACAAGGTTTTCTTCCCTGACAAATTCCTCATAGCAGATTTTCACTGCCATTTCCACAGGAACTGCCGTTTCCCTGGAGTACACCCTGCCTGTGCTGCCTACAACAGCGGGATTGCGGCTTTCCCACTCCAGCAGAAAGGGATACTCGCCATAGCTTTCCTCCAATACCAGGTCACAGGACACTTTATCCAAAGCCTCGTTTTCCCCCAGAATATATTCCGGCAGCCGGTTCCAGAGTTCCTCCGACAAATCCTGCACCTCCTGCTCCGTCAACAGCATCGGAGCGACCTTGATCTGAAAGCTGCCGGCTTCGCTTTCCACACAGTCTGCCTTTAACTGTACCCTGACGCTGCCTTTCCGGTAATCTCCCCTGGGAATTCTGCCTTCTTCATCCAGCAGCAGACTGCTCTGGCTGTTGTACTTCACAAGCATTCCAAACAGCGTTCCCACAAAGACCACAGCAAGGGAAAGGCTCAGCTTTTTCATGTAATAATCTGCTTTCAGGCTCTCTTTTCCCTCTCCGGGATGCAGGCTGCGAAGATCCTTTTCCACCTGCGCCGAAGAAAAAAACGGCAGTTTGTGGATGCATATCCTTTTATAGAGATAGACTGCCATCCGGTGAAATGGCGCAAGGAAACGGCTTACATTCTGTTCCACGGTCTCTTTGTGGGACAGGATTCCCAGCACAAGATAACAGATTAGCACAATACAACCTATCACATACATATAGATACCTCCCTGCCCGATTTGGCGGGCATTACTCCTACCCCATTTCCAGGCGGATCTGATCCATGATCCGCTCGCCCATGCCATAGGCCAGCAGATAGACTCCAAGGCATCCTGTCATGAGCGCCGCCCCCTGCCAGTTGTGATAGAGGACATCAAAGTATCCGTGATTGGCGAGGCTGATATACACCAGGATCCCGAAAGGCATTCCTTTCATAATATTCTGTTCCATCTGCTTCCCGCTGAGCATCACGGCAATTTCCTGGCGCAGTTCAATTTTCTGCCCTATCATGGCGGCAGATCCCCTGATGATATCCGGCATACTCCCGCCGTTTCTCTTCGCCAGGATAAAGATCTGGACAAATTCCCTGATCTCCGGACAGCCGCTCCTTTCTGCCAGGTCAGCCAGCAGTTCCTCCAGGACAATGTTAATGTCAAGCCCCCGTCTGATATAGTCCAGTTCGCCACAGATCAATGCCTCCTCCCCGTACAGCAGTGTCATATCCTGACAGCACTCCCGAAAAGCATTTTCCACAGCGTACCCTGCCCGCAGGGAGGTGGAGACCGACAAAATACATTCCCTGAACTGTACAGTCAGTTCCTCTTTCGTCCGCTGGATCTTCTTCCGGCGGATGGAATAAAAACAGAGGATGCCAATGGCTGACAGGGGCAGTACCGCTATCATGCTCCTGTAAAAAAAGAGGGCCAAAAATACGGTTACTGCCGCGGAGATCAGGACTGCTGCCGCCAGTTCCCCTTTTCTCCACTCATATCTACTGTAGTCCCGCAGCTTTAAGCTTGTCTTCATGAAGCAATTCCCCCTTTTTCTGTAATTTGCCAGTAATATTCCCCCTGTCGTCCTCTCCTGTCTCCTCAAACAGGAACAGGGGATTCAACCTGATCGTACCGTTTTCACACCCGACGACCTCCGTGATCTCCAGAACCCGTCTGGATCTGTCCCTCAACCTGCCCAGGTGTACGATAATGTCCACACCGGAAGCAATCTGCTGCCGGATCGCCATCAGCGGAATGTCCATCCCCATCAGCACCATGTTTTCCAGCCGTGCCAGCATATCCCTTCCGCTGTTCGCGTGGCCTGTGGACATACTCCCGTCATGCCCCGTGTTTAAGCATTGCAGCATGTCGATGGCCTCCGCTCCCCGAACCTCGCCTACGATAATCCGGTCAGGCCTCATGCGCAGGGATGAGCGTATCAACTCCCGTATGGTAATCTCACGGCAGCCTTCCACATTGCTGTTACGGGTCTCCAGACGAACCAGATTGGGCAGACCCTGCAGCTGCAATTCCGCGCTGTCTTCTATTGTGATCACTCTCTCTTCCGGGGGGATATCATGTGACAGTACATTTAAGAATGTGGTCTTGCCGCTTCCGGTTCCACCACTGATAAAGATATTATATTTCGCCCTGACCAGACGTTCCAGGAATTGTGCCGCCTCCGGCGAAATGGAATCCATCTGCAGCAGGCGTTCCATGGTGATCGGCTTGTCCGGAAACCTCCGGATCGTCACAATGGGACCATTCAGGGCGACAGGGTTCATTACGATATTGACCCTGGAGCCGTCTGGCAGCCTCGCATCCACAATAGGGGAAGCTTCATTTACTACCCTGTTGCAGCCTGCCACAATCTGCTGGATCACATCCTGCAGCTTTTCCACAGATTCGAAGCCCACGTCCAGTTCCCTCAGCCGCCCTTCCTTTTCGATGAAAATATGATCCTTGCCATTGATCATGATCTCCGTGACCGAGCTGTCCTCCACAAAGATCTGTAGGATATCCAGCCGCCTCAGGGAATCAAACAGTTCCTTTTTCAGGCGTCTGCGTAATTCCACGGGATAAATAGCCATATTTTCCTGGCCGAGCAGGATTTCATCTATGGTCTCCTCCACTTCCTCATCGGAATAATCCTTGACATAATCCATTCTGTCGCGCACCTTTTGGCGCAATATTTTTTTCAGTTCCGTATATTCCAGTTTTCCTCACCTCCTGTTCGATCGTTGTCCGCAATCAATCGATCCCTACATAGCATCCCTGTACTGCAATACCCTTTCTCCGCAATGCCCCTTTCTCCGCAATGCTCCTTTCTCCTCAATGCTCCTTTCTCCTCAGTGCTCCTTTCTCCTCAGTGCTCCTTTCTCCTCAGTGCTCCTTTCTCCTCAATACATCTTTCCAGGCAGCATCCTCTCCCTACACTTCCTTCAGCAGTTCTTTCACCAGATCCGCCAGATCCCCCTTCGTATACTGCTCCAGTTCCTCCGGCAGCCTGCGGATGTGGGAGAGGCTGACACGCTTCGTCTTGTCCAGCAGGTCTTCATACTCATACAGGGATAAGACCTGCTCATATTGCAGCAGCTTGCTGCGGGCTACGCGGTCTTCCCTGGTCAGGGTGAAAATATGCCTGCACAGCCGCAGGATATCAAACAATCCCTGCATGCTTTCCGACAGATCCAGGATCACATACTCGTATTCTCCCAGTTCTTCGATTTTCTGCAGAAGTCCCAGCCACTCTGCCGCAGTCACGGTCAGCAGATTCTGTCCTGATTTCATGGGCGGAATGTAATCCAGATTTCCCTTATGGCGGAGCATGGTCCGCATCCGCAGGCGGAACCTGTCCTGTTCCGCATTCAGGAAATATAACAGATCCGCCAGGTCAAAGGTCTGTGTATCCGGGAGTAGCTCAGCAATCCCCGCATAATGCTCGAAATTCAGGTACAGCGTCCTGTGTTCCTGGGCAAGCAGCTGACTCATGGTCAGCGCAAAGGACGTCTGCATACTGCGCCGGACCGGAGAGTAATTGCCGATGAAGACCACAGGACTGTCCGTGCGAAGCCTGGGCAGCTGTACCTCCGCGATTTCCATATAGACGGCAAGCAGATACCGGAGCACCTCCTCCGCCTGTTGGTATTTGTCCACACAGGGCAGTTCTTTCCAGTGCAGTACTCCACTTTCATTCAGCACTACCGTCCTGCCCGGCTGCAGTCTCTGCATCTCATCCGTATACGCCGATTCCGCCACTACCAGCATGGCTACGGGACAATGCCGTTCCCGTTCCAGAAGCTCCTCCACGCTGGTGTAGGTATGAAGCTCCCAGGGTAGATCCTTATGCCGCCTTAAAAATTCCGTCATCAGCCGTGCGTACTCCTCCTCCGTATCGCACAGCGCCATTACATTTCTGTCCGATCCCTTCACCTCTAGTAAACACCTCCCATATACAGTAATATACTCAGAAGCACGGGTCCGGACAGACAGATTCCCACAGCCTGCTTTTCCCTTTCGTTTTCCAGATAGAGGCGCCAGCTTCCGCTTCTTGCCACATCTGACAAATAGGCAAAGAAATAGCGTACACGCTCCCGTATATTACTTTCCTTCCACATTTTAAAAAGTGAGATCATTGCCGAAATCAGCAAAGAAACAAATAAGAACATCAGAATCCTGGATATTGGAAGATAACCGGCTGTCACACCAAGCAATTTCACATCTCCCGCACCGATAGATCCGATCTTGAAGAACGGGTACAGCAGGCACATGATAAATACTGCTTCCCCGAACCAGGAAAGGGCTCCTTTCGTACCACTCTCCCAAAACCGCCATCCAACACCGATGACCGCCATGAACGCTATGAGAAAATTGGGAATCCTCTTCCGCAGGTAATCATAGCCACAGGCAGCCGCCAGCAAGATACACAAAGCTGCCAATCCTTCATCTCCTTTTCGGTTCGTTGTAAGATGCATTATATATGACCTGATTCTGTTTTGCAAGCATAAAAGTTCATAAATATCATTTTTGTTAATTGTCTACAAAATTTTGTAGAACCCGATTCCGTAAAGTGCCATAAGCCCAGGAAATCCAAGGAATCCGGATGTCAAAACAGTCACCGGATTGATCCCGACTTCGACAGGGAGCCCGAATCCCTGCAGGGCATTATTGATAAAATAGATCGCTATCGTTCCCAGGATAGCCCTCATCAGGATGTTCAGCATCCATTCCGCTTTCCTTTTCACCGCCCCCACTATGAGTACTGCCACACACGCCGCGATAATGATGATTGTGCCCGAACCAAACTGATCCATCTCCACATCCCCTTGTTTTCTTTGATTCAGTCTATGTGTAAATTCTGGAAAATATGTTGGTATATTTTTCTAGTTACAGACCTATACTTGTAACAGCCAACAACAGCAGGACGGAAGCGGCATCAGAAAGGAGCCTGAAAGTATGAAAATGTATTTCAGCCAAAGCCCGAACACATCCCGTGTATGCGAGGAGGATCTTACCCCTGTAAGTCTTCAGGATTCCCTTAAAAAAACCCGACAGGCGCTTGCGATCGCCTATTCGGGTTTTGACAATGCTTTAGATGAGGATCTCATCGACAGCTATATTTATGAAATTAATTCCCTGCAGAAAAGATACAAGCATCTGACCGAGCTTGCAGCCCTGGAGATGGAACCCGAAGGACAGGGATCAGGCCAACATTCCCCGATTCGCGCCCTGGTCAGCCATGTTTTCAGTTAATGTATTCCTGCCATAGGTCAGACCGGCATAAACAGTCTGTGAATTGTTCATCACCGGCCCCGATCTGTTCTGACCCGCAATTTGTTCATACGCGTCGTGAAGGGGTCTGATCACCCTCTCGATCTCCGAGAGCATCTCTGCGCTTTGTCTTGCCTCGCCCAATGCCAGACGGCGGATGCAGAATAAATATAACTGCTGCAGGACAGGGGCCGGTTCATATTTTACATTCAAAGACTGTAGCAGTTCATTGAGACATCCCCTGGCTTTGCGGGTAGCCTCCTTCAATGCTGCTGTATCCTCTTTTTCCAACGCATTACTGCCCTCTTCCAGATAACACAGCAGCATTTCGTATAAGATTACCACCATCTCCGTGGGATTCGCCTGTGTGATGCGCAGCGTAAACTGCTGTTTCATTTCCTTCGTCATAATTGATACCATACTCCGAACAGATTTTTGTTTGCGCACATCCCGTCATGCCGACACAAACAACTGGTGCAAGTCCGGAAGAATGCCCGTACTTTAGGCATTCTTCGAATTGCTTTAGCAATTTTTGCAATTTAGATTTTCTTAGTCTGCGTACTAAAGAGGTGGGCTGCACCCCCTCTTGCGGGCTTAGGAAATCTTTGCACACTTTTATTGAAGCAGCTGCAATACCTGGGACGGCCTCTCGTTGGCCTGCGCCAGCATGGAAGTCCCCGCCTGGGTCAGTACCTGATACGTCGTATAATTGGTCATTTCCTCCGCCATGTCCACATCCATAATGCGGGAGTATGCCCCTGTCATATTCTCAATGGTAACGTTCAGGCTGTTGATGGTGGATTCCAGACGGTTCTGGTAAGCGCCCAGCTTACCTCTGACGCCGGATACATACTGAATCGCATCCTTGATGCTCGCAATGGCCTTCTGGGCGTCCGCATGGGTTTCCACCGTCATATCCTCAATTCCCATGTTCTGCAACGTCACCGCGGGAATATCCACCGCCAGGATCTGTCCTTCATTGGCGCCCACCTGTACCTCCATGGCGCCGATCCCTGTGGCATCGACGGTGAAATTCGTATAAGTGCCACCGGCTGCTTCATCGACCCGGGACAGATCCAGCTTCATCTCAAAGCCGTTATCAGACTTGATTGTAAGGAGATCCTTCTTCACGGAAACAGTCGCGTTTGAAGGAAATTCCGGTCCCAGCTTGCAGTCTCCATCCTTGACTACATAATTTCCATCCGCATCCTTCCCTCCCACCGTCAGGCTGGTGATGGTGTACATTTTCGGGGGGACATCGGAAGTATAGGAATTCACTTTGATATCCAGCGCTGCGCCTTCCTGCACATACCCTTTCCAGGAAAATTCCCCGTTCAGCAGTTTCTGTCCGTTAAACTCTGTGGTTTCGGATACACGGGTAATCTCTTCTTTCAGCTGTGCAATCTCCGCCTGAACCACTTCGTTATCCTCTTCCGTCATGGTTCCGTTGGCTGCCTTGACTGCCAGCTCGTTCATACGCTGCAGCATGTCGCTGACTTCTGACAGCGCACCGTCTGCAATGGATATGATGGAAACACCGTCGCTGGCATTCTGGTTCGCCACATTCAGCCCCTCTATCTGCGCGTTCATCCTCTTTGCCATGGCAAGCCCCGCAGGATTATCCTTGGCATGGTTGATCTTCATTCCTGAGGATAACCTCTCCAGAGACTGGGCAAGCAGGCTGTCGTTATTCGCCAGCGCGTTATTTGAAAGCATTGCAGATACATTGTAATTAATCCTCATATTTAAAATTATACTCCTTTCCCCAAAGCATGCAGGAATACCTTCGCCACACGGTAAAGTTCCGCATTATCCGTTCTTTCGGCGCTGTTATCCTTTGCTGCATTTGTTCCCGGTACTGTGCGGTCCGCCGTAACAATATTCAGGTCTCCCACCGTCCAGCTCTGACTCGCTTCTTCCCTAAAGGTATCGGCAACTCCCTGCCATTTCATAACCTCTTCTTCCGTCTTTCCTGTGAAAATTCCGTGAACGGTTCCATTTTCCAGGGAAAGAGAGGCTTCCAGGCTCTCCCCGCCGTCCAGACGGGCGTTGATCTGTACCATATTTTTCCCTGCGCCGCTTCTGTCAAAGGTCAAATGCACCCTGGAAAGCGTGTCACCGATGTACATGGGAACCATGTATTCCTCCTGCCGTGCCAGATGTGACACAATTGTCAATTGTTTGTGGATCAATTGCATCCTGCGCACGTCGAGGCTGGTATCCGCCCCTTCAAAAGTGGCTTCCTCCGCTGCCGCCGCCGCTTCCTCCGCCATCTCCGCATAAGCGGTCCTGAAGGAATCCTTTTCCTCCAGCTTCTGCCACAGTTCCAGGCTGCGGATTACCCCATTGTCCGCAGCTTCCGCCGTATCCTGTGGCACTGCCATGGCAGCTGTCCCAGGGAGTCCTGTTGCTGCACCTGATGCCTCTGTCCCGGCGGCTCCTGCCGGGGCCGGTGTCCCCGCCACGCCTGCTGTCCCGGCGGTTCCTGCCGCGCCCTGCATTGCTGCTCCCTGCTGTGGGACGCCTTTTCTTACGCCTGCCGCCCCATAGAGATCCTCCGTACCATGGAGCAACGCCTGCGCCGCCATCAGGTTTTCCGCACTGGTTGTCAACTCGCCGCGCTGTAACAGGGCTACGCTGTCTCCCTCAGCCTGGGCAGTCTTTCGAATCTCCTCCAGAAGAATCCGATTATATTCTTCCTCTGCCTCCCGGCTATATGACACTTCCGTCAGTATCTCCTCCGCCTTCCCGGCAAATCCTCTCGCTATCTGGTCGGAAATACTCTCGCCCTTGCGGATCAGTTCCGTTACAGCGCCAAGTTCATCGGTTATCCTCTGATCCAGCGATTTCACCTTCCCTGACCGGACTGCCGTCAACAGGTTAGAAAAATGCAGCTCCGCCTGTGTGTTTACCAGCGCGCCCACAGCGGCGCCGTCAGACTTCTCAATCTGCCGGATCAGACGGTAAATACCGATATAACCGTCCCTCTCCTCCTCCGTTACCGCATGGTTTCTCTCCAGACCATACAGGAACCTGCTGTAGCTGTCGGAAGCCTCCTTGTAATCCTCCGGGAGCTTCTCAAAATAATCTTCCAACTCGGCAAAACTTTTCTCCAGAGGATTCACGCCGTCCCGGATCATCTTCAATACGGCCGCGGGAGTCATCTTCTCCACCACATTCCGCACCTGGTCGTCCGCCGCCCTAACTGCCTCAATATTTTCCACCGTCATTTCCATACGGTTATATCCAAGGATCCTCGCTGCGCGGCGGTTCTCCTCCGTAAGTGCAAGATCCAGATCCCGCAGGATATCGTCCACATTGGCAAAAGCTTTCCGGATGCTGTCGCCCAGATCTCCCCTGGGAGCCGTCATCAATGTCTCATACCCTTCCTGTGCTTTCCGGTAAGTATCCTGGAGGGCTTTCCCTTCCCCATGGAACTCTTCCAGGGTGGCAGTCGCCTGTCCCTCCGCGAAGGTTCCCAGAACCTGTGCGGGCAGGCCGGGGATTTCCGATACCATGGAACTCGTCCGTGTAAAGCTGCGATATTTTTCCACAGCTTCCGCATCCTCAGGGAAATACTGCTTCGCAACCTCTGCCTCCGCCCGTTTTAAGGCTTCTACCAGTTCCTCCATAGGCGCGGTGTCAATGGAAAAGCCGCTTTTCAGCAGTTTCACGTTGATCTCCGCTGTCATGCGCAGCCGGATCTCCTCCAGCTGCCTGCGGGCCGTAATGTCCCCCGCATATTTTTCCAGGATCTCACTGCCCTGATAATAATCTGCCAGTTCCGCCGCTCTCTCATAAAGATTGCCGCCATCCCCTGCCAGATCTCCATGAATGGGCTTCTTTCCCTCTGCAACAGCTGCCGCCGCCGCGTCCGCGAAGGCAGTTTCCGTCACAGGGATTTCCAGTTTGCCCAGTTCTTCCAGACGATCCAGGTTTTCCTCTGTCAAGGGATAGCCCTTCTCCAGCAGCCACTGTGCCGCACGGCGGTTCTCCTCGTCCGCTTCCCTGCCGGACTGCAGGAGCACCTTATCGATCTGCGCCGCCAGATCAGCGTCCTCCGGCACCCCGGCGCTCTGGGAATAATATCCCTGGATCTCTTCCGCATAATACCTGGGAGCCCCTGAAGCGCCGCTGCCCGCGCCGCTGTTCTGTGCCACATAGAGATTCCAGATCTCGGCTTTCATCTCATTGTCAATCAGGTAACCCGTGGTTCCTTCCTCCAGCGGTCTCAATTCCGCCGCCATATTCCACGCCTGGACCACATCGTTCAGATTTTCCTCCGTGAGAGGGATATCCGCCTGCTGAAAACTCTGTGCCAACGCTGCCGCCAAGGCTTCACTGCCCACCGCCGCCGCCAGGGTATCCATATCGATGTCATCCGTATAGCCCGCGATATGCTTGCCCGCGCGGGCCAGTTCTGCCTTGATTCTGTCTACAATCGATACCGCCTCCTCAGGATCCATGCTCTCAAAATGAAAGCCCTCCTCCTGTAACTTCGCATAATCCTTTTCGGACATGGTATGGGATATGACGGTCATGTTATCCTGCTGGACTGCCACATTCAGGTTTTCCGCCTCCTGCTGCAGTTCAATCAGGCTCTTGCCCTTCTCCCTGCCCGGACCCGCAGCACCGCCCCAGAGCTCCTCTTTCCTGTCAGAAAAAGTCACCTGGTAATTAGGATTACCGTTTCCATTGCGGGCAGAGTGGGATCTCTCCGCGTAATGCTTTTCCGTTTCCACTACTGTCTGCTGTTGCTGAAATGAAATCTTCAAAATTGTACCTCTTTTCCCAATAAATTTTCCGATATATTTTTCTAAATATATTTCCAATATATATTTCCGACGTACATTTCGGGTGTATATTCCCGATGTATATTTCCGATAAAATATGTTGAACCAATTACCTGAAATACAAAATGGCAAGCATGAATCACACACTCACCATTTATTTCGGTAATAATTCCGGTTTTCTTAACCTGCAATAAAATGTTCCTCATTCCCGTCTCCTCAGAATCAATACCACAACCACCGTAACCGCCACAATCATGATATAAAGCCAGGTGTCATTACTTTCCTTTGCCGGGCAATACGTATACTCCACCGTCACCTGGTTGTCTTCTCCTGTTCCCTCTCCGGCATAACAGCAGACACAGCCTTTTACCAGCATTTTCTGTTGGAAATCCCCCAGCTGCCTGCCGGTGAAGGTTCCGCCTCCTGCCGTCCGGTAATCCGCCGTTAGTCCACCGCCCTGCGTCCAATTCCCGTCCCCAACCTTTTTGTACCAGACCCTTCCCCCGTATTCATAAGGGGAAAAACGATCTCCAAGGCGCAGGAAAAGACTGTCATTTCCCACAGGCGTAATTCCTGTGGAAGATTCATAAACTGCATAGACCCGATGCTCCGAGTCCCCCTGAAAGGCAAACACATTGATATAAAAAACCACCGTATACTGCTGGGAACTGGTCTTTGTCAACGCCAGGATATCACTGTCAACCTTCCAGTTTTCTACCCCTGAGTCTCTCAGGTCGCCGGCAATGAACTGCCTGATGTCACTGTCCAGAATCTCAATTTCCTGTGAGGACATCCCCGTTTCCGTCAGATATTCCTCCGCACTGACAGCCGGCTCTGCGGCCAGGACTGCTTCCGCTTCCTGGCTGCCGAAAACGGCTGCCAGGAAGAGCAGCGTCATAATTCCTTTTTTTAATAGGTGCCTTTTCCCTTTTTTCCTCATTTGTACGTCTGCTATTTCCCTTTTCTTATGTGCGGTTCTGACGGCCTGTCCACAGCCGTCTCCTGTCAAATGATGCGGCAGGCTGATGGGGTATCCGTTTTGCAGCGCAGCGTAGCTGCGGGAAATACACTCTCCCGTGGTTCATGCACCCTGCAAAATCACCTGCACAGATGGATGTCCCGGCATGATCCAGCTGAAGCCGGATATGCTAATGTTATACCGGGTGAATTTTCAGGATACATTGAACAGATCCCACAGCTGCAATGTAGTCAGTTTAGAACAATTTGTTCTAAATGTCAATAGAACTTTTGACCGCAATTATACTGAATATAACGGTTTTACGAATGGCACAGGCCGAGTACCTTCCCTGAATATTTCATTCCTGTCAACTGTAGGTGATCAGATGAAAAAATATGAACGATTACGTAATTTAAGAGAAGATTTTGATATGACCCAGTCGGAGGTAGGGGCATATCTGCACATTTCTCAGCGTTCCTATGCACATTATGAAGCCGGGACAAGGGATATTCCCCTGGAAATACTGATTGAACTGGCAAATCTGTATCAGGTGAACCTGGACTATCTGGTGGGCAGGACCAATGTGAAAGACCGGCTGCCATACCCGTAGGAATCTTAGGAACCGTCTTGGAAACGCGTGGAACCCATGGAAACCGCCCATGGAAATCGTATCAGTGTTATAGTTGATTTTAAAACGGAAAACGGATATACTTGAAATACGAAATCAGATTCCGGAAACAGAAATAATTACGAAGCCCCGGCTGTGGATGGGTGTTTCGCAGCTGTCTGTTTCGGGCGCAGACCGGAGGGAGCGTGGATCATGGCCAGGACAGTAAGTATCGGACGTCAGGATTTTGAAAAAATACGCATTAACAACAATTTCTATGTGGATAAGACACACTTCATACGACAGTGGTGGGAGACGGAGGATGATGTGACGCTGATCACCCGTCCAAGGCGTTTTGGCAAGACTTTGAATATGAGCATGCTTGAGCAGTTCTTTTCCGTGAAATACGCCGGGCGCAGTGATCTGTTTGAGGGCCTGTCCATATGGGAAGAAGAAAAATACCGCCTGCTACAGGGCACATACCCTGTGATCGCGCTCAGCTTCGCAAAGGCAAAAGGCACATCCTATCAGGATATCAGACAGCGGATATGCAGGATTCTTTCAGATCTGTATCTACAGTTTGAATTTCTGGCAGACAGCGATCAATTGAGCGAAAAAGAGAAGGCGCTGTATCAGGCGGTTTCTTCTGATATGACGGATCCTGTCGCCGCAGAATCCCTGAATGCCCTGTCCAGTCTATTACAGAAGCACTATGGGAAAAGGGTGATCCTTCTGCTGGATGAATACGACACCCCCATGCAGGAGGCGTATATAGACGGATATTGGGATGAACTGGCCGCCTTTATCAGGAGCCTGTTCAACGCAACCTTTAAGACAAACCCCTGCCTGGAACGCGCCATTATGACAGGGATCACCAGAGTCAGCAAGGAATCCGTTTTTTCGGATCTGAACAATCTGGAAGTTGTAACGACGACTTCTGAAAAATATAGGGATTGTTTTGGTTTTACAGAGAAAGAAGTTTTCGAAGCCCTGGAAGAATATAATATGACTGACAAAAAGCAGCAGGTCAAAGACTGGTATGATGGTTTTACCTTTGGAAGCACCAGGGATATCTATAATCCCTGGTCCATCATTAATTTTCTGGACAAAAGGGAAGTTGGCGCCTACTGGGCCAACAGCAGCTCCAACAGGCTTGTAAGCCAGCTGATCCAGGAAGGCAGCGCAAACATAAAGCAGGACTTCGAAAAATTGCTGAGAGGCGGAATCCTTGAAATGGAAATAGACGAACAGATCGTTTATACCCAGCTGTCCACGAAAAAGAATGCCGTCTGGAGTCTCCTGCTTGCCAGCGGATACCTGAAGGTTGTTGACACTGTTTTCGCGGAGCGGATCGGCCGCAGGCAATATAAGCTGGCGCTGACCAACAAAGAAGTCCGGCTTATGTTCGAGGATATCGTCCGGAACTGGTTCTCCTGGAATGACAATTACAATGACTTTGTCAAAGCGCTGCTTCTGGGCGATCTAAAAGCCATGAACACCTACATGAACCGAGTGACCATGGAAATGTTCAGCTTCTTTGATACAGGCAAAAACCCCCAGGGAGAGCCGGAGCGGTTCTACCATGGGTTTGTGCTGGGGTTAATGGCGG
>CANDMD010000013.1 GCA_947385725.1 uncultured Lachnospiraceae bacterium
CAACACCCCCCAACAGAACACTCTTTCCCTACACGACGCTCTTCCGATCTGATCATAGGGCTTAGCCAGGCAAAGTCCCCTGCTGTAAAAGCAGGCCTGGTGGCAGGGAATATTACGGTAGCAGGCAAAGCCGTTGATCCGGGGCGGCGAGGCAATCACCACACCGTTCTTTTCCCCTACCGTGTCCCCGTACAGCACCAGCCTGGACAGATCCGTCCCCAGTGCCGCTTCCTTTTCGATGCAGGAGGATGTCCGCTCCAGCACCTTTTCATCCGCAAAGGAGTCCCCGCAGTTTAAGAACAGCACAAAGCCCCCTTCCGCATGAGCCACCGCCTGATTCATGGCATCATAAATCCCGCTGTCCTTCTCCCGGAAAAGCCGTATTCTGGGGTCTTCACGCATGGCTTCCACAGATCCGTCCCTGCTGCCGCCGTCCTTCACCACAATCTCATAATCATCATACGTCTGGGAAAGGATGCTGCCCAGTGTCTGGTTCAGTTTTTCCCCCGGATTCAGGCACACTACTACAACTGAAAATCTCATAGGATATTCTTCTCCCTATGTAAAAGGAACAGGCTCACTGCCATAACTGCCAGGAAGGCAATACACACAGGCCAGCACACCAGGCCGGACACCGCAAGGCTGGTGTAAGTCAGACAGTAAGCAAGCACATTGGCAATCATATGGATGACCACGGGAATCCTGAAATCCCCGAAATACTCATAAGCATATGCAATGATACAGCCGATCAGGAACGCATAGAACGACTGCACGGTGTTCATATGATACATACCAAAGATCATGGCGCAGATAAAAATGGAAACCTTCACTTTCATGGTGCGTCTCAGACAGTTATAAATAATGCCGCGGAACAGAACCTCCTCCGCATAGGGCGTCACAAAGCCAAAGCACAGCAGTCCCAGCCACATGACAGCAGAATACTGATCCTCCGCCACGGCCTGATAGACTTCGGAATTATCCATCATGCCAGAAAGGGAAAACAACAGGTTAAGGCCAATCACCGCTCCCACAATGGCCATGCCAAGGAACAGATAACACTTCGCGGGGTCGCCTTTGATATGCAGAAGCTTCATGCTGTCCGCCGCCTTGCTCAGGGTGCGCCGGGAAATTTTCCAGACAGCCGCAAGCCCCGCCGCAAATCCGGCGATCTGCATCAGCGTGCCCGCGTTGCCCGTCATGGCGATCAGCTGTCCGGCCTCATCGTGTACAAAAAGAAAAGAACCTACAGGGATGGTCTGCCCGATCGTCTGAAGCAGCAGCCCCATGACATTGACCCCCACCGCCTTCACAAGGACAAACAGCAGCAGCGGGAAAAACAGCTGCCATACCCTCTGGAAGGGAGTCAGCTTCCGCTGTTCCTCCGTTCCCCTCAACAGAAACTTCTGAAGTTCCTCCACAGAACGCACGATGTAATCCGCCTTCGCCTCTTTCAGTTCCTCCATACTGCCGTAGCCGTAGGTAACGCCCACGCTTTCCACACCTGCCCTGCGCGCTCCCTCCACGTCAAAGCTGCGGTCCCCGATCATATAGACCTGGCTCTTATCCACGGGCTGATCCCCGAACAGCTGTCTTAAAGCCTCTTCCACCACTTCGTCCTTATTGACCCGTGTACCGTCCAGTTCACTTCCCACGACCACCCTGAAAAATCTTTTGATGTTAAAATGCTCCAGAATCCTCTCCACAAAGACCGTGGGTTTGCTGGATGCCACCGCCAGGAACATTCCCTTTGACATAAAGGTCTGGAGCATCTCCGAGATACCGGGATACATCTTATTCTCAAAGAGCCCCTTGTCCTGAAAACGCTCCCTGTACTTTGCAACAGCCGCATCTGCCTGTTCTTCGGACATATGATAGTATTTCATGAAACTGTCCTTTAAGGGCGGCCCGATAAAAGGCTCCAGCTTATCCAGGTCAGGCTCCTCGATCCCCATGGAGGACAGGGCATACTGCACACAGGTGCAGATCCCCTGCTTGGGATCCGTCAGAGTTCCATCCAAATCAAACAACAGGTATTTTTTCATACTTTAATCTCCATTTCGTTCCACAGTGACTTGATACGCTTCACATACTGTCCGGAAAATACGGATTCAGAGAAGCACTGCACTAAGTATTCCTTAAAAACTTCTGATCTTATCGCTTCCGTCATCCATCGTGTTTTCTATTTTAAGGATCCTGACATCGTATCCCACCGCCTCGTTCACCTGGACATGGGCGATATCACCTTCCTTTTTCCCAAGGAGCGCCTTGCCCAAGGGACTTTCGTTGCTGATCATGTTTTCCAGAGAATTTCCTCTCACCGTAGTGACAATCCGGTAAGTCTCCACGGTCTGATCATCCGCAAACTCTACCGTGACGGTATTGTTGATCCCCACCTCATCCTCCGCCGAGTCTTCCGAGATCACCCTGGCCGTCTTGATCATCCTCTCCAGATAGCGGATCCGGCTCTCATTCTGGTTCTTTACCTTCTTCGCCGCGTGATACTCAAAGTTCTCGCTGAGATCGCCGTGAGCCCTGGCCTCTTTCACATCCTCCAGCGCCTTGGGACGCACCACCAGCTTACGATACTCTATCTCCTCTTCCATCTTCTTGATATCACTTGGTGTCAGTTCGTCGTGCATAATTTCTGCTCTCCATTTCTATTCTTTCGTTCCATTTCATGTCGTTTCTCCCACACTTTCCGTCATACCGCCTCCGCCGGCACAAACCAATCCCACGGAATCTTACGATTCCGAGATAAGCTTGAAATCACTTAACGAGGTTCTTTCGAGTTTAGTGATTTCCTTCACACTTGTATCCCATAGATCACCGCCACCGCCAGGATGATCTGGATAATGGCAAAGCGGAACACCGTCTGCGTGTTGGACCAGCCCCACACCTTGCGCACATGGTCGTGAAGGGGCGTCCTGGTATTCTTTAAGATGCGGATCTTCAGGAAACGCAGCAGCGCCACCTTGACCAGACCCAATCCGCCGTCCAGGATCAGCACCAGCGCCACCGGAAGATACAATACGGGGGAGCCTGTCTTTAAAATGGCAATGCTGATAAACAGTCCCATGGCCCGGGAGCCCGCATCCCCCATCATCAGACGGCTGGGTGTGGCATTATACCACAGATATCCCAGGATACATACCGCAAACAGCAGGATCAGAAAGGAAACGTCCTGACCCTTGTCCAATATTTGTGTAATCACATAGATCGTCATAAGGGTAATAATAGTCAGGGTTCCCGAAAGTCCGTCCACTCCGTCGGAACAGTTGGTCACGTTCACGGATCCCCACACCAGGATCACAATGAGGATTGCAAACAGCACGGTCGGTATCGTGATCTGCACATGAAACAACGCCAACTCAATGGTATTGGAATTATATTTCAGGAAAGTCATGGCCACCAGAGCCGCCACACACAGATCCAAAAACCCTTTCTTATACTCCCCCCAGGGCATCCTGGAGGAATCGTCCAAAAAGCCCGTCATCATGCAGATGATCGTCAGGATCAGGTAAATCGCCGTCTCTGCTTTCATGGGCGCAAAGAGAAACGCCGCCACCGCAAAGGCGAGGACGAAAATGATCCCTGCGCCCCTTGGCTTTCCCGCTGACAGCTTTCCGTCATGGGCAAACTCCCTTCCCCCGTCCTTGGGCAGAAGATCCGCCAGCTTCGCCGTGGCGAAAACGGTAGCCGCAAAGGCAAAGACGATACCGGCAAGAGCCAGCAAAGAACCATATTTTTCCGGAATAACAGAATATAACATAGACGCTCCAATCTCAAACCTGTTTATTTGATACCATAAAAATACCACTCATCCCCCGATGGCAGAAAGCCTATCGACTGAAACATTTTCCTGCTCTGCTCATTAAAGGAATAGATGTTGGCCTTCACCTCAGCCATTCCCTTTTCCCTGGCAAGCTTTATCATATCCATTACACATCTGCGGCCAATATGCCGGTTCTGGTATTCCTTACAGACAACAATCGCAATTTCAGAATTGTCCCGAAGCGAGACGTCCCCGACCAGCTTTCCCCTGTACCGGATGTAGAAGCATTCGCCGTGGGTACTCAGGAAACCATACATTGCCCTGAGCCTGCCCAAAGTATATACCTGGTCTATATTGTCTACCTGTCTGCATACCTCTTTATCCTGATACCATTCAATGGCCACATCCTCATTAGGAAAATATGGTACTGACGAAATGTCATCGTCCACTTTCCTCAACTTCATGCCAATCCCCATTCCAGCACCATCACCCGAAAAACCCATTCCATAACCGCCATAGTTATCAGTCTACCATACTTTCTGTCAGTTCACCATATCCTAAAGCAAAAAATCCTCTCCCCCCGGCACACTTATTTTGTTGAAGACTTTTTCCTGCACCGGATAGTCTTCCCTCATCCTGCGCTTCGCCTCCTCCACCGCATCCCGGAATCCCTGGGCGGACAGGCGCAGGGCGCCCGCTCCCCAGATGATCATCTGCTCCAGCCCGTCCGAGGTGGCCACCGTCACCTTCGCCTTCCTCGCGATTTTATGCGCCGTTTTCTCAATATACTGATCCGCCGTTTCGGCCTCTTTCGTATAGACCACATAAATATTGTGATATTTTACCACGGAACCGGGATTTCCCTTCACCTTATAGGCGTCAAAGACCAAAATCAGCGTCGCTCCCTGATACCCCTGGTAATCACAGCAGATATCCATAAGCCTGTCCCTTGCGCTGTCAATATTCACCTCAGACAGGCTCCGCAGATCCTCCCATGCAAAGATAATATTGTACCCATCCACCAGCAAATATTCCTCTTTCTGTTCCACAGGACGAAATTGATATTCCTTTTCCGGCTTCCTTTCCCCGGTTCCATAGACAGTGCTTCCCGTATTCCGCCCTTGATACCGGTAAGGCGCGTAATCCTGTCCGCTTTTGCCATAGGTGCGCCTGAAAATGTCCTCGATCTCCTCCTGGGTGATGTAATCCGAACCGCCGCTGCCGTTCCCCTGCCTTGTCCGGGGACGCCGGCCCATGCTTCCCGCTACAGCCCCAACGCCGGAACTGCCGGCAATCCCCATGCCGTTTCGGGTTTCTGCCCCGTCGCGGTCATCCGTCCCACCACCATTCTCCGTATTCTCTCTCTGCCATGCCGCGGACTTTCCCGCCGATGCCGCGCCCGCCTTTGCTTCTCCCTCCGGCACATTGTCCGCCGCCAGAGAAAACATCCCCCTGCTCTCCACATGGGCATACTCCGGCACCTGCTGCCATTCCACCAGGAATCCCGCCCCATGGGCGCAGAATACGGAGGAAGAGGGATTTTCCAGATCACTGTCCGGATCATAATGGATC
Source organism: uncultured Lachnospiraceae bacterium (assembly GCA_947385725.1). Lineage (GTDB taxonomy): Bacteria > Bacillota > Clostridia > Lachnospirales > Lachnospiraceae > Acetatifactor. Next base: position 5,345 of record CANDMD010000013.1, read on the forward strand.
CGATTCAGTACCTCCTCCGTGTTATGGCACGGTTCATACCCTTTTAACGAACAGGAAAATCTGCCATGTCCCCTGGTGTAGGCGTTGACCTCCCTCTGGTATCCGTCCGCCTCCGCCACAGGCACGCTGCCTTTCAGGACACTGTTCTCTCCCTCCGTCACGGGGCTGTCAAAGCTGCCGTGCATCCTCTGGATATCCGACATGGCCCTGCCCAGCTGCTCCCCGGGCACTTCCAGCGTATAAGAAAACACTGGCTCCAACAGGACGCTCTCACACTGCATCAGCCCCTGGCGCAATGCTCTGTAGGTTGCCTGACGGAAATCCCCTCCCTCTGTATGCTTCAAATGAGCCCGGCCGGCGACCAGGGTGATCCGCATATCCGTGATGGGCGAACCTGTAAGCACCCCCGAGTGTGTCTTCTCCTCCAGGTGGGTCAATACCAGACGCTGCCAGTTCAGGTCCAGTTCATCCACACTACAGGCGGAAGCAAACTGTAGGCCGCTTCCCGGCTCCCCTGGCTCCAGCAGCAGATGCACCTCCGCATAATGGCGCAGGGGTTCAAAATGCCCGATCCCCTCCGCCGCCGTGGCAATGGTCTCCTTGTACACGATACTGCCGCTTCCAAAGTCCGCCTCCAGACCGAAGCGCTCCTGTATCATGCTTTTTAGGACCTCGGTCTGAACCTCCCCCATGACCTGCACATGGATCTCTCCCGATGCCTCCTTCCAGACCACATGAAGCAGCGGATCTTCCTCCTCCAGCTGGCGCAGCTGTCCCAGAACCTTCACCGTGTCAGTTCCCTCAGGCAGTATTACCTGATATGTCAGCACCGGAACCAGCACGGGCTGGCTGCTGCCGTTCTCAAAGCCAAGCCCCTGTCCCACAAAGGTTCTTCTCAGACCCGTAACCGCACAGATACCGCCTGCATCCACACTTTCCGCCGCCTCATATCCCGCTCCGTTGTAGATCCTGATCTGGTCAGCCTTCTCCTCCCAGACCTCTTCCTCTGCTGCGGCGCCTGCCCTGTTGTCCACTGTCATCTTTACCTTTAACGTACCGCCTGTGACCTTTAAATGGGTCAGCCGGTTACCCGAGGCATCCCTGGAAATCTTATACACCCTGGCGCCAAACTCCGCCCCGTACTCAGGAACCAGTGCAAAACTCCGGATCCCCCGCAGCAGTTCCTCCACACCCTGCAAATGCAGCGCTGCCCCGAAAAAGCAGGGAAACAGCCTGCGTCCACGGATCGCATCGGCTATGGAGCCTGCCGAGAGCGTCCCCGTGTCCAGATATTCCTCCATCAGCTCCTCACTGCACATGGCAAGTTCCTCCAGAACCTCTTCCATGCCCCCGACCCGGCTTTCCCCAGCCTCTGCTCCCTGACCTGTCTCGGTTTCCTCCCTGCCTTTGGCCCGGCTTCCCCCGGCATCCCCGGTGCCCGCGTTTTCTTTCCCTTCGGCCCGACATCCCCCGACATCCCCGGTATCTGCGGTTTCTTTCCCTCCGGCCTGCCCTTCCGCCTGCCAGACGCTCCGGTTCCCCAATACTGTCCTGCCCAGTTCCAGGAGATCCGGTACAAACTCCACACAGCGCTCATCCAGCTTCTGCCGCAGCTCCGCCAGCAGCGCTTCCCTGTCCGCGCCCGGCTGATCCATTTTATTGACAAAGAATATCACAGGAATCCCGTACTCCTGCAGCAGTTTCCACAGCGTCCGGACATGCCCCTGCACCCCGTCCGCCCCGCTGACGACAAGAATGCAGTAGTCCATCACCTGTAATGTCCTCTCCATCTCCGCACTGAAATCCACATGGCCGGGTGTGTCCAGCAGCGTGATATCCAGCCCCTCCCAGTTCATCCGGGCCTGCTTGGAGAAAATGGTGATTCCTCTCGTCCTCTCCAGGGAAAAGTTGTCCAGAAAAGCATCCTTATGATCCACCCTGCCCAGTTTGCGCAGTTCCCCGCAGGTATAGAGCATCCCCTCCGCAAGGGTTGTCTTTCCCGCGTCCACATGGGCACATATTCCGATCACAAGCTGACTGTTACGCATAAGTCTGGATTCCTTTTCATTTTTTTCTTGACACTCTTGCAATTTGGACTTATATTAAATAAAACCATATAAACCGCTAGGGGAGCACTTTGCTGAGATTGGAGATTTTCTCCTAACCCTCATTACTTGAACCGGATAATACCGGCGTAAGGAAGCAAAACAGCCTGTAATGTACCCACACAGGTCTTATTGTGCCCCTCCTTAGCCATTTTGACAAGGAGGATTTTTTATGTCTGATTTCTTTGCAACTTCCATTGAGGAAGGTACCTTTCAATTGACTGTCCCCGGTATTATTACCGTTGCAGTCCTGATCCTGCTGCTCCTCGCAGCTGCGATCCTTCTGCGCCCCAAAAAGGAAAACACCGCCAAAGCCAGAACTGCCACCAGGCAGCTTGTCTTTTCCGGTGTGGCAATGGCTCTCGCCATGGTGACATCCGAGATCAAATTTGCCAGGCTTCCTTTCGGCGGATCCGTCACCCTGTTCAGCATGTTCTTTGTAGTCCTGATCGGCTATTGGTACGGGGCAAAGGCAGGACTGCTCACCGGTTTCGCCTACGGCCTGCTGCAGTTTGTGATCAATCCCGTCTTTTACTCCCCGTGGCAGCTGCTGGTGGATTACCCCCTGGCTTTCGGCGCCCTGGGGCTGTCCGGTTTCTTCAGCAATAAAAAACACGGGCTCCTGACCGGTTATATCGTGGGCGTCCTGGGCAGATATCTGTTCACTGCCCTTTCAGGCGGCATCTTCTTCGGCGCCTACGCCCCCACCCAGACGCCCATGGGCATCCTTACATATACCCTGGGCTACAATGCCAGCTACATTGCGCCGGAAGCGGTTATCACTGTGATCCTCCTGGCAATACCCGCAGTAAAGAATGCACTGGCAAAAGTGAAAGAACTGGCAACCCAATAGTTAAAAACCCTCGGAGATCAACGAATCACTTCCGCCAATGTCCGATACAGCTTATCCACCTCCACAGGCTTGGAGAGATGGCCGTTCATTCCGCATTCCACGGACTTCTTCAGGTCATCGTCGAAGGCATTGGCGGACATTGCGATGATCGGCAGGGTACGGCAGTCCTCACGTTCCATACTGCGGATCGTGCGGGTTGCCTCCAGGCCGTCCATCACCGGCATCATGATATCCATCAGCACCGCATTGTAAGTTCCCGGTTCCGTGCTGCGGATACGCTCCACCGCCTGGGCGCCGTCATTCACACAATCTACCTCAAATCCCCACTCCTCCAATATACTCTGGGCAATCTCGGCATTGAGTTCATTGTCCTCCACCACCAGGATCCGGAAACCCTCAAAGGAAGTCAGCTCCTCCTGCTTCTCCGTTTCCCTGTTCTCTCCAAACTGTAGAGGAATCGAAAAGCTGAAAGTACTGCCCTTACCGGGCTCACTGTCCAGCTGAATGGTACTTCCCATCATCTGGATCAGACGTCCGCTGATGGAAAGCCCAAGACCCGTACCCTGGAGTTTAGAAGGGTTCTTATTACCTGCCTGCTCAAAAGCCCGGAACACTCTTCTCTGATCTTCCCTGGCAATGCCGATACCCGTGTCCTGCACCGCAAAGGAAACGACAGCCTCTGCGGATTTCTCCTGCATTTCATGCACTCTCAAAGTGATCCGGCCGTTTTCCGGCGTAAACTTCACCGCGTTGCCCAACAGATTGATAAGCACCTGGCTGATCCGCATTCTGTCCGCCCGGAACCATGTATGTGTCAATCTGACATCCCGCTCAAACTGGATTCCCTTGGCTACCCCCTGATGCATTACCAGTTCCATGACAGTGTCAAGCATATCATTCATGTTGAAATCAAAGGGCTCCAGCTTCATCTTTCCGCTTTCGATCTTGGACATATCCAGGATATCATTGATCAGTCCCAGCAGATAATCGGAGGAAGACTGTATCTTCTGCAGACAGTCCATAATCCTCTCCTGACTCTGGTTCTGCTGCAGGGCAATGGCCGTCATACCGATAATACCGTTCATCGGTGTGCGGATCTCATGGCTCATACGGGACAGGAAATCGGACTTCGCCTTGCTGGCAATATCATGCTGCTGCTGGTTCAGCTGCCCCTGGATCACGCTGCCCAGTTCCGCCAGGTTCTGGGTATCCCCGGATCCCTCCGCAAGCCGGGCGTCCGGCCCGATAATACAGATATTTCCCACATAGCTTCCATTGTCATACATGGGCAGCGCCACACCCTGCTGCCCCGGCCTGACGTTCAAAAAGCACTGAACCACGCCGCTCCTGCTGTCTGCGGAGGTAAAATACCTTACCTTCTCCTGCCCCAGCCAGAGATAGAAGCTGTCCCGCTCCTCCTCCTTGTACTGCCTGACATTCCCTGTCACGGGATCTCCGTCCCCGTGCCACTGGTATTCCAGGTAATTGGAATTGAAATCAGCCCTCAATACGGACACAAGCACATCGCTGGCCTGATAGTATCTGCCGATCTTTCGCAGCATCAACGACATCTGGGCAGGGAAATCGGCTCCCTTTCCAAACAGGTTCAATGCCAGGGATACCAGACTCACATCTCCGCTGTAATCCAGCGAATTGATCTCACACCCGTGCAGCACAGGCAGCGCCGCACGCTTTCCTCCGGGGATATCCTCATAAAAGACATACCGCTGTTCCCCGCCGGAAACCGCGTAATCCCGGGCCAGCTTCGCCATGCAGATCAGCTTCTCGTCAGTCTGCCCCTTCTCCCCGCATGCCAGACCGGCATACGCCGCGATGTCAAACAGCTCATCCTCAAATTCGTCATTGATTCCCTGCAGCAGATCCACGATAAATGTCTCCGCCTGCTGGCGGGACTGCCCTTCAAGCCACAATACAAACTCATCTGCGTCCAGCCGGAACGCTGTCGTCCTTCTGTCCGTGCTCCCGGTCAGCCGGTCACAGCTTCTGCGGATCCGCTCACCGATCTCCTCCAGGATCATATCCCCGAACACAATCCCGTTTTTCTCATTGGCTGCCTGCAGCTGATCCACGAACAGATACACTACATACCCCGTCTGCCGGATCCTGCGGCATTCCCGGAGCTGTGCCATGCCGGCGCTGAAAACGTAAAGACCGGTAACGCCATCCATGGTAATCCTTCTGAGCTGCTCCGCCTCCCGCTCTTTCTGCTCCTGGATATTCCGAATGCTTCCCACCAGCTTTCTGCGTCTGCCGTCCGCATCGAACAGCACATTGCCGGAGAAAGCCATCCATACATATTCAGACTTTGCAGGCCAGTTAAGCCTTAATTCCACATGCAGTTTATCCGCCAGGCCGTGAAACGCCTTGATGACCGCCATGCGGTCATACTCATGGATATACTCCGGATCGATAAAACCGCTCTCATACTCCATACATTTCCACTGGCCGCTCATGGACTTATGATTTACGATATCCAGCGTATGATTCTGGAAATCATAGGAAAAGAAGGTGTCCGTAGTAGTCTCCAGAGCCACTCTGTAACGCTCCTTTTCCTCCAGCAGGATATTCTGTGCCTCTTTCTGCCTGTCCGTCAGATCCTTTACCACGTCATGCAGGGCATCTATCTCCAGAATGTTGGAGGCTTTGTATTCCTGCAGACCCACACTCCCCTGGCTGATACACTGCATCAGCCTCTCCACCGGCTTCGTCAGATACCTCACCGTGAAATAGATTCCGATCACGCCAAATCCCAGACCGATCAGGATGGCAATTACCATCCACAGATAAAGCTGGTGGCTCATCCCGAAAAGATCATCCTCCGTCTTCAGTCCCAGCAGCACCCACTCCGTATTCTCATAAGGCACGTTATTGCTGTACAGCTTCAGGGGACAGGCCACCGCAAAAATATACTGATCCTCTATCTGCGTATCCCTCACCAGATAAAGATTCTCATAATCCGTGCTTTGCAGGGCGAAATTTTCTCCCCGGCTGCGGATACCGTTATAGAGGATCCCCTTCCCCACCAGCGGAATATAACTGTCCTCCCCCTGTCTCACGGCAAGCAGATACCCAGACTGCTGGGCGTCATTCAACTCGGTCACCGGAAAATAGTCATTTAAATAACTACAGGAGATCTCCACTCCCAGGACGCCGTACACTTGTCCCTCATACCGAAGCGGCAGGGAATATGTAATCATCTCATAAGAATCCGCCATCTTCTTTTCCAGGCAGAAGGGCATGGACCAGTAGCCCAGATCCGTGGCAGCCGCATCCGGATGCTCCACACCGGCCCTCCACGGCTCATAGAAATAGTCGTTGGAAGGATCCTGCCCCTGACCCTCCATGTGAAAATGAGTGGTCCAATGGGTATCCAGGGGAATGTCCCATTCCCTGGAAAGCTGCTTGTTTCCCTTTTCCAGCAGCAGATCCGTATTGTTTGCCGGACTGGTGTCAGGATCCGAATCCCTGATAAAGAATCCGTCAAAATCCCCCTCCGCCCACATATCCTGCTCCGTCAGCACCAGGAAAATACCTGTGGTGGAATTATTCCGCACCAGGTCAACACATTCCGGAAACAGCAGAGTCAGGAGCTCGTTCCTCCAGTCCTCAGAGGCCATAAGCTGATCCATCCCTATGTCCCTGTCCCTCAGGAACTGCTCCACGATCCCGTTTATATGCGTCTCCTGATCATGAATGGAGGACCACCGCTGGATCATGTCATTTTGCAGGATTACCTTTCTGTTTTCCACCAGACGGCTCATCATGCCGCTGGAGTAGGCTTCCAAAGCCTCCGTAATCCTTCTGGTCACAAGCGAGCCGATGGTGATCATGCTCTGAACCAGCATAATAGCGATCAGCGGAATCAAAAATATTCTGAATATCGTATGTTTTTTCTTTTTCCGGCTTTGCCCCGTCATATGATCTTTCATGCCTTTTTGCCCTATTCCTGTCTGTCTATCGACTGCTCTAACGCACTGCAAAAAGAACGATACCATCTTTCAAAGGCTTCCTCTGTGACGTAGGCCGCCGCTGCCTCCTCCAGGCTCTTTCCCTGTTCCATGGCTCTTACCACGCTTTCGCGGTCCGCCGCCGCCTGATCCGCAAGATTGTATTCCAGGACCTTTCTTGCGGCAGAACCGTTTTCAAAGCTTTTGTTCGTATACAGGGCAAAATCGCCCATCTCCTCAAAGACCACCGTCAGGCAGTCATAAGTCTTGGGCATAACCTCCAGTCCCTGATCCGCAATATTCTGATCCAGCATACCCCTGCTGTTCGCCTCCTTCAAGACCGGCAGATAGCCTGCCTCACAGCCGAACTGCAGATTGTGATCCGCCTCTGTAAACCACTTTAAAAACTCCACCGAGGCATATTCATGCTTCTCGTCGGACTTGCCGACTACCATGCCCGCTCCCTGCTGTACGGCATACTGCTCCCCGCCCGCGAACACGGGAGCTGCCATTACCATATAATCGATGGCATATGCGGAATTATCCAGTTCCACCTGATTGGGGAAATACATGGCGGAGGTGGTTGAACCCGTGTAGGCCAGAAGATCCCCTGTCTTCACATCATCCGAGCGAAACTTGCCGTAAGCCCCGAAATATCCCTTAACCATAGGCACATAATAATTCTCCCAGATACGGTACAGCGCCTCTCTGGGCATATTCAACGTGACCTGGCCGTTCTCCACCTGAAAGATCTCCACGCCCAACTGCCTCATCCCGATAATAAAATAATTTGCCATGGCATCCCTGCCGTAAAACGCCCTGCCATCCCCTTCCACATCAGGCGTCAGGGCATCCGTCCACTCATAGTATGCCTGCGCCACGGCGGTCACACCCTCCATGGTCTTCAGATCCTCCAGGGACGCGCCCGTGGCCTGGGCAAAGGGTTCCCAGTCCGTCCTGTTGATCATCAAGATCTCTGTGGACTTCGCCGTGGGAAAGATCCGCAGCGTTCCGTCAGCGGCTATACAGCCCTCCTCCACATAGGAATCCACATACCGGGACAGCTCTTCCTCGCTGAGATACCGGGACAGGTCAGCCAGCGCTCCCGCCTGCTCCACCTCGTATGCGGTATCCGCGTAGGAGGAAAAGATGTCCGGCATCGGTTCCGCTCCCACCTTGCCCGCAATGGAATCCCGTACCGCAGATTCCAGGTCGGGGACAGATCCCTGGCTATAGCTCTGTACATATATGCCCCTTTCCTTTCCCACTGTTTCATTAAACTGCTCCACCAGCTCGTCAAAGGCCGCCTGCTGGGAACCGTTATAGTAATGCCACACTGTCAGGGATACGGGATCCGAGGGATCCAGCGGGTCGCTGCCGCTCCCCCCGCAGCCGGTTAAAAAAAGAGCAGCGGCAGTAATGCATATATTTCTGCAGATACCCTTTGTATGTATTATTTTTTTCATTTTATCACTTCCCTCCGAAAACAATTGTATCATACCTCTAATGCATTTTCAATCCAAAACCACACAGGGTTTCCCTGATACATCGCACAAAATTGCAGGGCGCACGCCGCCTTTGGGACGCAATTTAGGCTTCACGGCGCCATAAGGCTGAACGATTACCTTAATACCTCTCCAGCGAAAAGGAATATAGCACACGTTCCTTCACCGGCTGTCCCGTCAGCTTCTGCAAGGCCTCCTGGTAATAGTCCAGTTGTGTCTCATAGCGGTTCCACAGCTCCTCCATGGAACGGACGGAGTCTGTCTTGTAGTCCAGCAGCACCAGTCCGTCCTCCTCCACGAAGAACACATCTATGATCCCCTGGATCAGTACTGTTTCCGTCCCGGGAAATTCCTGTCCCAGCCTGTCCGCTCCGATCCCCATCACGAAGGGCTGTTCCCTGTAGAGTCCTCCCTTTCTGTGGGCGCGGTACATCCGCTGTCCCAGTTCCGAGGAGAGCAGACGCAGTATCTTCTCCTCCCGCACCGCCTCTAAATATTCCCTGTTCAAGCGTTTGTCCTCCACCTGCTCCAGCAGGAAATCATGGAGGGCTTTCTTTCTGTCTCTCCCGGCTTCTGTCTCCATGACCATATCAAAGTCAAGGATCTCCATCACCCTGTGATAAGCATTACCGCGCACAGTGCCGCTGACCTTTTCCTCCGCCCTGCGGAACAGAGGGATAAAGGGCTGCACCTCCTTCTCCTCAAAGGTATGGTAGGCCTCCTCATCCTTATCCGCCATGGCGGCGATCTTTAACTCGGAGACCGTAGTCTTGGTGTAAAGACCCGCCAGATTCTCATGGGCGTATCCGGTTCCCAGACGTTGTTTCAGTCTCAGATACGCATCCGCCTGTTTCCGTTTTTCCTGCTCTGCCGGTTCCGTCTGCCCCGGATACTGTTCCGGCTGTTCCATCTGCTTCAGCTGCACCCTTTTTTCATACAGTGACAACTGTTCCCTGAAGGTGTCGGCCGCCAATTCTTCCCCCGTCCTGACCTGGACCCGGATACAGGTCTTTGGCAAAATGGGCAGAAGGAAATCCAGATAGCTGCCCGCCTCAGCATAATCCAGGTAGGACAGTCTTTCCATCCCCGTCTCCTGTAACCGCTCCCACTGTTCCTGCGCATTTTCCATGGCAGCCGTCAGGATCAGCTTCTCTTTCGCACGGGTCAGCGCTACATAGAGTACGCGAAGTTCCTCCGCCAGGCTGTCCTCCTGCATCTTTACGGAAAGGATGGCACGACGCAGCGTCCTGTTCCGGAGCCTCCTCTCAGGATCCACATAGTCCGTGGCAAGACCCAGATCCATATCGGCGATCATGGACTGGTTGGCATCCTGCATATTAAACCGTTTACTCAGTCCCGAGACAAATGTAACCGGAAACTCCAGACCCTTGCTCTTATGAATGCTCATGATCCGCACTACATCGGCGTTTTCATCCAGCAGCCCCGCTTCCCCATAGTCCACGTCATATTGTTCCAGCTGTTCCATGTAGCGGACAAAATGAAACAAACCGAAATAGCTTGTCTTTTCAAAATCCGAAGCCTTGGTGAACAGCATTTCCACATTGGCACGCCGCTTACTGCCTGCCGGCAGAGCCGTCACATAGTTCAGGTAGTCAAAGTCAGACACCAGCCGGGTCAGCAGTTCCCGGATGGGCATATATGCGGTCATCTCCCGGTAAGCGTTCAGCATTTCCAGAAAGTCCGCCGCTTTCCTGCGGAGCGCAGCCGTATCTTCCCTTTCCCCATCCGGCGCCCCCCTGACGGATGACTGTGTTACAGGCTCATTCCCCTCCTTTGCTCCGATTCCGGATATTCCAGGGAATTCCTCTGTCAACAGCTTTCCCTCTCCGGATACTTCCTCCCCAGACAGCTTCCCGTCTCCGGAAGCTTCCTCCGCAGGCAGCTTTCCCTCCCCGGACACTTCCTCCCCAGACAGTTTCCCGTCTCCGGAAGCTTCCTCTGCAGGCAGCGTTTCACTGCCTGTCCCCGCAGGACGCGTCCCTGCATATTCAACTACCGCTTCATACAGTGAAGTTCCCTTTTTGCCGCCGCGCAGTTTTGCCAGTTCCTCCTCCGAAAAACCGCCAAAGACGGATTTCATCACACCGAAAAGAGGGATGTCCTGGGTAGGATTATCCAATACGCGCAGAAACTGCAGCAGTTCCTGTACCTCCGTGGCGCTGAAATAGCCTGTTTTGGAAGTGATATAAACCGGTATGCCCTCCTCTTCCAATACCTGTTTAAATTCCTCGTCCCAGCCTGTGTTGGTGCGAAGCAGGATCACCATATCGGAATACCGCACGGGACGCAGGCTGCCGCTCTCCTTGTCCGTCACATAAAAGCCCGTCATAAGTTCCCTGATCTTCCCGGCAATGGCGCGGGCCTCCGCCTGTTTCGCATTGTCCTGTGCATCACCGCCAGGCTTCTCCACTAACAGCAGTTCGCTTTCATATCCAACGCCTTCCTCCGCGCCGTTTGCGTGCCTGTCACTCTCGCCTGTATCCTTACTGTCCTCAGGATACACCGCCTCAGGATACACCGCCCCCGGATACAGCTCTGCCTTTTCGTCATACTCAATCCCGCCGATCTCCCTGCTCATAATTCTGGAAAACACACTGTTGACAGCATCCACCACCTGGATGCGGCTCCGGAAATTCCTTGCCAGATCGATCCGTCTGCAGGCTTTGTACGCGGGACAGTTTCCAAATTTTGGTCTGAACTTTTCCTCCGAGAAGTTCCTTTTTTGCGGAGCGGTTTCTTTTTCCAGGCAGTTCCCGCCTGACAGGCCGCTTTTCTCCTCCGGGCAGTATGTATCATATTTTTCCAAGAACAGTTCCGGCCTGGCCAGACGGAATTTATAGATGCTCTGCTTCACATCACCCACCATAAAGCGGTTAAACCGTCCCTCCTCCTCGCCGGACACCGCTTTCAGCAGATATTCCTGCACCAGATTGCTGTCCTGGTACTCGTCAATGAGAATCTCCGCAAAATGCTGCCGGTATTCCAACGCCACGGCACTGGGCACGATGCCTCCGTCCTCCCGCTTCAGCAGGATCCGCAGGGCAAAATGCTCCATATCCGAAAAGTCGATCACCTTCCGCTCCTGCTTCTTCTCCCCCATCCGCCTGTCAAATTCCAGTACCAGATCCACCAACGTCCCCACCGGCTCCATGCAGGCATGTCCCTGCTTGACCGCCAGTTCCAGCGGCGTGGCAAAGAACCGGTCCGCCAGCTTCTTCAGGCTGTCCTTTACTTCCCCCCGAAGCTTCTTCGCCAGTTCCCGCTTCACAGAGGACACGCTTTCATCCTTCTTCGAGGACAGCCTGCCAAAGACCACCGTGGGAAGCCTCCCCGCATAATCGGAAAGGGACTGACACTCCGCCAGCGCCTCCAGCTGCTCCGTCTCCTGTTCCACCAGTTCCCCGTACATATAAGGTCCGTCCGGCTCCTGGCACAGCTTTCCGACGCGGTCCAGCTTCTCCCTGCACCCATCCGTCATCTTCCGGAGATAGTCCAACAGATATTTTCCATATGCACTGGCAGATACGCTTTCCACATCCCGAGCCTCATAATCAGCCTTTCTCGCCTGAAGCCACTCCTCCGGGAAGGGAAAACTGGCGGCATACCTTGACAGGTTTAATATATGCTGCTCCAGCACCTTTTCCCTGCCGCCGGGGCAGAAAAATTCCACGCAGAAGCGGAAGGCTTCCCCTCCCTCCCTGTAGCCGTCCTCCATCAGCTCCTGCAGGATCTCCTGCTGCATCAGCTTCACTTCCCCCTCGTCCGCCACGCGGAAGGCCGGGTCAAGTCCGATCTCATTAAAATGATTCCGCAGCAGAAAGAGGCAGAAGCTGTCGATGGTAGTGATCTGGGCATTGTGCAGCAAAGCCGCCTGCCTCTGGATATGCTCCGACTCCGGCCTCTCCTCCAGCTTCGCGGAAATTCCCAATGCAATACGCTCCCGCATTTCCGCCGCCGCCGCATTGGTAAACGTCACGATCAGCAGCCTGTCAATGTCAACAGGGCGCGCCTCATTGCAGACCATCTGGATAATGCGCTCTACCAGCACCGCCGTCTTTCCGCTTCCCGCAGCCGCGGAGACAAGGATATTGCAGTTATGTAAATCAATGACTTTCTGTTGCTCCGGTGTAAATGAAATCGCCATGCTTTTCTCCGTTATGATCTTCTGCTATCTTCGTATTAAAACTTTTTGATACGTTATAAAATTCTAAACCAAACAGACTCTTTCCAAAAATCAATCACTGCCCGATTGAACTCCCCGGCTTTTTTGTTTGGTTTCAGAAGTATCCATTGATTTCATTTTTATTCTTCCCTGCTTATTTTACCGTAAAACGACACCGCACCAAGGATCTCCTCCTCGGTCGGATGCCCTTTGGCAATGCCGCCGATTAATTTGAACGGTCCGTAGGTATCGTAACCCTTACAGCCATAGTTTCCCACTACCTTCACACCATTAGACTCCAACGTTCTGGTAATGCTCTTTACATACCCGCCGCTTGGATTCCCACAGGTATAGAGAAGAAACACCCGGCTGCCTGACGGAATTTTTGCGGCAAATTCCTCCATACGACTGTAGAACTTTCCAAAGGCAATCCCGGCGGCAAGGCCGACCATATCATAGCCTGACAGGTCTACGGATCCTGCGTTTTCAATGCCGGCAGTGTCCACATTATGCCTTTCTGCAATTACATCCACAAGCTTTTTTGTATTCCCATGGTGAGTAGATTCATAAATGATAATCGATTTCATAAATAACATGCCTCCTTATAAGCCTCATTTTTCTTGACACTTTTGCGCAATAATCATTATCCATGCCTTTTTCCTTTGAACGCCTATGCCGCAAGTTTTTCTGTCACCTTTTCTGTCATCCTTCGGTTACAGAAAAAGCTTCCAATAGCCTTTTCGATCCAGTTTTTGTTGCCTTTACATCGTATCATACATTGATAATACTTTCAATCTGGCGTTACAATCCAAATCCCCATTTTCTCAGCACGACATTGCACTGGAAAAACAGACGTCCCTATGGTAAAATGCAAAAAGCGATAGCAAATATATAATACACAAAATACCTGAGATACTGCATTACCATGATTTCTGATTTGAGGAGGACATAGACACCATGATTTCTGATATCACTGCAAAAAATATTCCGCCTGTGCGGTCGGAAAATATTTCAAGGATAGGATTAGGCACGCATCTCGGCTCTTTTTCAGAGGAAGATTCCAGGCAATATACAGAAGCCATAGCATTTGCGGTGAAACATGGCATTACATCCATTGACACAGCGATCAATTACAGGGGAATGCGCTCGGAAAAGGATGTGGGCAATACCATAAGCAGCCTGATTTCATCCGGTGAGATCAGGAGGGAGGACGTCTTTATCTCGTCAAAGGCAGGGCTTTTGTTTGGGGATATCACGAGGGGATTAAATCCGGTCAAATATCTGCATGAAGCCCTGGAGCCAAAAGGAATTGACCTGAATGCTTTCAGTGAATATGAAGGACTGTATCAGACGCTGCATCCTGATTTCTTTGAAACAGCGCTGCAGACCAGCCTGCAGAATCTAAGGCTCCCTTCCATTGACGTCCATTATGTCCATATTCCCGAGATTACCCGCGCCAAATTGTCGGAAAACGACTTTTATCAAAGAATGGCAGAGCTTTTTGCATGGTATGAGCACAAGGTGAGCGAGGGAAAAATAAGGTTTTACGGACTGGCTCTTGAAATGCTCTGTATGGAACCTGAAGAAGAGAAATGGCACATCAATATCGAGAGGATCTGTCGCATTGCGCGGGAGACCGGCAGCGCAAACAGCCATTTCAAATATCTGCAGATTCCTTACAATATGAAATACCCCTTTGCTGCCACGGTACAAAACCAGTCCTATGGGGAAGAAAATCTTTCCCTGATCGAAGCGGCTCATAAGGCAGGTCTGAAAGTGATCGGCAGCATGCCATTGAACTGTGGAGAAGGCTTCCAGAAAGCCTCGCTGGAGGAAATGGTCTCATTTGCCCTGAACAGCGTGGACGGGATCAATATAGGCAGTAAAAATGTGGCTCATATCCGGGAAATATTGGATCTCTGTAACGAAATATAACTAAGACCACAGGCAGGGAAACGGACTTATCCATTCCCTGCCCGTTCCCCTTTCGCCATCCTTGTGAGGATCTCCTCCTATACAGTTCCTCCGACTTCCTCCATCCTTACAAATGCCCCTCCCTATCCAGGTTCTCCGGCTTCCGCCATCCTTGCCAGGATCTCCTCCTTGTCCAGTTCTTCCAGCTTCCGCCTGCTGCACCCCGGCATACCGGTCTCAAACCCGCAGACCTTCCGGTACGCACAGTAGGTACACGCCTCCTCCGCTCCCCGCTCATAGGGGTTCAGCGAGATATTCCCCTGCAGGATCTCCCTGCCGATCTCGGCGATCTTCCTGCTCACATAATCGGACACCAGCTTTAACTCCTCCCCGCTCATCACGGAGGATCTGGCGGAATAAGTGCCGTCCTTTTTCCTTTCCACCGGTATCACATCCGATTTATCCGACATGTACCTGTCCAGCCGCTCTATGATATCCGGGGAAGCATTGACCACACCGTGCATGCGAAGCTGCCTGGCAAGCTGCTCCTCCAGTTCCTCCGGCGCCAGTTCCACGGGCGTTTCCACGGAAGGATCCTCAATATGGTAGTACAGCAGCGCCGCGGGCACCGCCTCCTTGCCGGGGTGCTTTTTCGCCTCCAGTTCCAGCGCCGTATTCATATAGACCACCAGCTGCAGCTGCAGGCCGTAGTATAATGCTGCCAGGTCAAACCGTTTGTTTCCGGATTTATAATCGATCACCTTGACGTAAATATGCTCCTCATCCTCCGACACGTCAATCCGGTCGATCCGCCCCTGCAGATGCATCCGCTCCTGTTCGGAAAGGGCAATGTTCACACTGTCCAGATGATCCGCATACCGGAAGGAAAGTTCATAGGCATCCGGCGTGAAGCTCCCCTTTTTCAGCTGTTTCTGCAAGGTCAGCACCGTCCGGGTCAGGATCCGCCCCATACGGGTGATGGCATATTCATTCCGGGCGCTGCTGTAGAGCACCGTGTCCCCATAAATGGCCGCGTAGGCCTCCAGCGCCTCCCGCACGGTCTGCGCGCCAAATTCCTCAGGAAAGTCAAACCAGGTGTAACCATTCTCCTCAAGCTTTGCCGCGAAGGTCTCCAGTACCGCGTGATACACATTTCCCATATCCACAGTTTCAAAGGAAAACTCCTGCCGTTCCTTTAAGGCAAGGCCAAACTGTAAAAAGTGGCGGTACGCACAGGCGGCATAGGTTTCCAGGCGGGTGACGCTGTTCTCCAGGTGTTTCCCGTACAGCGCCCTTGCCACTGCCGCCGACAGCCCCGACTCCTGATACCGCCGGAAAGCGGCATCTGTCAGGAAACTCCTCTTCCCCGCCAGCGCTTCCTCCCCGTAGACCCGGTATAAGGTATAAAATTCCTGTGTCCTTTCCCGGGACAGCGTCCCCGACACATACTCCCGCAGTCCCTCCGCCAGATAGCCCGTTCCCTCCGCCGGTGTGACAATCTGCTCCAGGACAGGACGAAGCTGGGGATATTCCACCGTCATCTGCGGAAACAGCTTTTTCACCGTGTCGATCAGATACGCGGGACGCAGCGATTTCCCGGAACTGTTCACCTTTGAGTATGACAGATAGAGCCATTCCGAGGGCTTGGTCATATTCAGGTACAGGTAGAGCCTCTGAATATACATCTGCTGCCTTGGGCTGGGGGCCAGTTCCAGTTCCGACTCCCGCAGAAACTCCCTGTCCATGTCGGAGATGATCCCTCCCTTGGAGGCATTCTTGGGAATATTTCCGTCATTTACCCCCAGGAAAAAGAGCGCTTTCACCTGTTTCAGACGGGTGCGCTCCATATCCCCCACTACCACCCTGTCCACATTCTGGGGGATGGTGCCCACCTGGATCTCCCCGAATCCCGCTTCCAGGATCTCCCGGAACTCCGCCAGGGGAATGACCTCCTCCCCCAGCAGTTCATAGATCTGATCCAGCAGTTCCATGACCAGGCGGTAAATCTGGGCGTACTCCCGGGCACGGGACAGCTGTCCCTGCTCCTCAAACCGCCGTTCATAGGCGACCAGTTTATTCTGCACCTCATTCTGCACCAGGAAGTCATAGAGCCCGTCAATATAGTCCTTTACCCTGCTTTCCTTTTTCATCACAAGAGGGGAAAGCTGCGCCATCATCTGTTCCCTCAGACGGTTGATCCGCCCCAGGGCTTCCTCGTCCTTCTCCGCTTTTTCCGTCTTATGGGTGAAAAGGCGGCTGTAGCTGCGATATCCCCTGATTCCTGTGCGGATCACATAATTTTCCAGTTCGTCGATCTCTCCCCGCTCCAGATCGGCCATGCCGCTCCGCAGGTAGTGAAACACCGCCTCATAAGTAAAATTCTTCTCGAACAGTTCCAGCGCGCTCTTGATATATTCGATCATGGGATTCAGGGCGATGCCCCTGGTACGGTCGATAAAGCAGGGAATCTCCATCTGTGCAAACTCCGTCTCCACATAGGGGGCATAGCCCTCCAGATCTCCCATGATCACTGCGATATCCCGATAGGCAAGCCCCTGCTCCCTGATCAGTTCCCTGATCTTCAGCCCCGTCTGGTGCACCTCATCCCTGGGCGTAGTGGTTTCAAACAGCCGGATCTCAGACTGCTCTCCCCCGTAAACCTGAAAAGGATAGCGGAACAGATTCCGTTCCAGATGCCGCAGCGCAGGAGACTCCTCAAAGCGATGATAAGTGTTTATAAATATGTCCTTCCCTCTGGGAACGCCCGCCTCCTTTGCCAGCCTGTCCAGATCCGCCACCGTCTTTTTGCTCAGGTAAAACAGCTTCTGCTCGCCGTCTTTTACATAGGGATTTTCCCCCTCCCCCAGGGTAACGGTCAGGATCACCTCGCCGCAGACCTGCATCAGTTCCCGGATCAGCCGGTTCTGGATAGGCGTAAAGCCGGTAAACCCGTCGAACACCACCACGCTCTCCGGCAGCAGTTTCGATTTATGCAGGGATCTGCGCAGCACATCCAGGGTTTCTTCCGTGGTGATGAAATTGTCCTTGATATACTCCGTAAAACCTTTATACAGGGTTTCCAGATCCTTCAGTTTTCCCGCCAGCGCCCCGCGCTTTCCCGCGTATGCGATCAGCTTTGACACATCCTCCGTGCCGATCCCGTACTGCATAAATTCCGAGATGGCGCTCTTTACCTCGTGGATGTAACCCTGCCTGTGCAGAAAGCTTCCCAGCACGGGCAATTCCTCCTTCAGGTTCGCCGCCACCTTCTGGAGCACAAGGCTTTTCCCCGTGTCATCCAGCACGGGGATCTCTTCCCTGCCCACCTCTTCCATAATGCGGTGGTTCAGCCTGCCGAAGCTGAGCACATCTATATTCATAATGCCGCCCCGGTCATTCAGCAGCACCAGTTCCTTCTGGGTCTGCATGGTGAACTGGTCGGGCACCACGATCAGAAAATTCTGCCCGGGATTCTCCCCTGCGCGTTCCGTAATCTCGCTGTAAATCAGTCTGCTCTTACCGGACCCGGAAGGTCCGAACACAAATTTCAGGCTCATAAGTAAAATCTCCAAAGATAGTCCGCGGCTTCCTCCGCATAGTCGATGCCGATCCGCTTTCCCGCATGGATCTGCGAGGGCTTGACCTCCATCCCCTCTGTCACGTAAAAGTCAGGGCTTTCCACCATATCGATGTCATTGTCGGCTGCGGTGATATGCATGGCCATACACAGCTTCCCCGGCCCGTCCGCCAGATGCTTCTTGAGGGAGGCGGGGCAGTGCTCCAGGGTGTACGGTTCCTTTTCCCGCTTTAACTGTTTCCTGTTCAGTTCCTCCAGGCGCAGCTGCAGCATGATCCGCCCTGATTCCCGGTCTGCGGGCATGACGCTCCGAAGCAGCACCGCCTGGGGATTGCCTTCCGTCATG
The DNA here is from genome assembly GCA_947385725.1 of uncultured Lachnospiraceae bacterium. GTDB lineage: Bacteria > Bacillota > Clostridia > Lachnospirales > Lachnospiraceae > Acetatifactor. The sequence continues at coordinate 23,796 of CANDMD010000013.1, forward strand.
GCGGCAATATTCATGCAACTGTACATGCCGTAGATCAGATAGACATAGGACGTGCCCCCCTGATGGTACATGGGCTCCGTCCGGGCCGTGCGCCTGCCGCCGTAAGTGTGGGAGCCCTTGTCCGTCTCGCCCATGTAGCTTTCCACCTCCGTCAGGATCCCCCGCACCGTTCCCAGAGGCGTCCTGTGGACCAATGTTTTCCCCAGCAGTTCCCGGGCAACCGTAATGCCGTCCCTCGCAAAAAATTCCCTTCCCAGCCGTCTCTTCTCCGACATACCGTTTCTCCTTCCCTGTCACAGCTTTATGAGCCCCGCCCTGAACTGAATCCGCCTCGGCTGTCCGATGGCATGAAATTTGATTTCATAAGTCTGTGTCTTCTCATCCACCCCGGTGACAATGCCTTCCCCAAAGCCCTTATGCAATACTTCATCCCCCACCGCAAGCCGTGCCTTGGGCCGCATGGCCGGTGTGGCATATCCCTTTTCTATTTTACTGTTGTCAATGCAGTCCAGCAAATCAGCATCTATATCCCCCAGAAAGCTTGACTGTCTGGCTGTAAAGGATCCTGCCTTCACCTCATAGCCTGAAAGATACAGCATTTCCTTCGCCCTTGTGACGGCTACATACAGAAGCCGCCTTTCCTCTTCCAATTCGTCCTCATTGACCAGGCGCCTGCTTGGGAACTGCCCCTCTACCAGCCCATTCACAAAAACGGTGTCAAATTCCAGACCCTTTGCCGTATGAATGGTCATTATTTTCACGCGGTCATGGTTCGTATCATCGTCCTGACTGGTAAAAAGCGCAAAGTAGGCAAGCAGTTCCTCCAGGGGGATAGCCTCCTGGTTCTCCTCCTCCAGAGCTGCCACCGTAACCAGTAATTCCGACACATTGTCCAGCTTCGTCTGATCCACATCCTGTTGCAGGCATTTCCTGTAGCCGAAATCCAAAACCAGATTAACCAGTTCTTTGCAGGGATAATCCCCATACGTATGATGGAGCCCGGCAATATTATTGTAGTAATCAATAATCGGCTGCCTGTTCTCCAGCCCGTTCTGTATCTGCTCCCCCAGGGCTGCCATCAGTGTGAGGTTTCTCTGCACCGCATATTCCTTCAGTTTCTCCACGGATCTCCTGCCATATCCCCGTCTGGGCCGCTGGATCGTATAGGTAAAGTCCAGGTCATTCATCGCATATACCATCCTGAGATACGCCAGCACGGTTTTAATTTCCTCAGAGCCGTAAAATTCAGCGCCGCTCAGTATCTTATATGGCGCCTTCTTTTTCATAAACGCCTCTTCCAACGCTCTTGTCTGGGACGAACTCCTGACCAGGACGGTATGGTCTGAATAATGCCTCCCCTGATCCACAGCCATACGGATGGTATCTGCAATCCAGGCCGCCTCATCCTTTTCCGTCGTCAGGTTATTGTATACAGGCTTCCGGCCGGATGGCCTGTTGGAAACCATCTGCTTTGCCAGACGGTTCTGGTTCGCAGTAATCAGGGAATTGGCAACAGCCACTATTTCCGGCGTGCTCCTGAAATTTTCCGTCAGGTAAAAGCTTTTTGCACCGGGATATCTGTTATCAAAGTCAACAATATATTCTACCCTGGAGCCCCGCCATCCATAAATGCACTGATCATCATCCCCCACCACCGTAAGATTCTGGTATTTTCCGCTCAGCAGGCTCAGCAAAAGTTCCTGCCTGTCATTCACATCCTGATATTCGTCACAAAGAATGTACATACATTTATCCTGCCATTTTGCAAGAGCATCCGGATATGTCTGCAGGATATGGATTGTGAACTCTATGATATCATTGAAATCCAGCACATAATTATCCCTCTGCTTCATCAGGAAATTATAATAGACCTTCTCGGTGTTATCCTTCGCTGACGCTATTTTCTCCTGCAGCTTCGTTTTGTCCGAACCGGCCATATAGGCAATGTAACCGCCCGCAAGCTTTCTCTCCGCAATTTCATCCAGATATGCCTTTGCCGTAAAGTCCTTTAAGGACAGGTGAAGTTCCTCTGCAATCTCGCGGATGATATCCGTCTGCCCCCGTACATCGGCTATGGTAAACGCCTTGGGGTAAGAGAGGCGGTATATTTCTTCTTTCAGGATTTTATTGCAGTATCCATGAAAGGTTCCCGTAAAACAGGCCGCCTCGTCTCCGATCATCTTTTTCAGTCTGTGCGTCATGCCTGCCGCTGCCTTGTTCGTAAACGTCAGCGCCACAATGGATGACGGATCCACATAAAGTTCCGTGATCAGGTACGCCATGCGGCTGGTAATGCAGTATGTCTTTCCGGAGCCTGGGACAGCGCCGCAGCGCACATATCCTTCTGTAGCCCGGATGATCTGCTGTTGTTCCCTGGTATGCTTATTCATTGCGTAATCAACCCCTTTTCGGTTTGGATCTGTGCAGAAATTATCGGACACTTTGCACAGATCCTTCGGATGTACATGGCCGTGTGCCGACTGACTTTACTTCTATATCTTATCATGCAAAGAAGCATTTTTCTATAGAAGTATAAAATTGAAGACCAAAATAATAGCAGTTGGGGCTGAACGATTAACAGCAAAATAATATGTAACAGGGTATGGGAAAAAGCCACTTCAAAATCTAATGGAATTGTGCGCGTACCTGTGCTAGAATAATACCGTTAAACAGATCAACCAAACAGAAACAGCAAAGGATAAAATCAGATCAAAGAGAATAATCCGGCATATCGCGGCAAGACAGCAAACGCACAGACAGGGGGAGTGATCCATGAAGTCTCTTGAGCAGTTAAAAAAGAAAAAATTATTTTTATTTGATATCGACGGCACCCTCGCCGTAGGAGACACCTTGTACGAGGGCAGCGCCGAACTGCTGGCATACATCGACTCCATCGGCGGAAAATCTTATTTTATCACCAATAATTCCACCAGGAGCGGGGCGGACTATGTGGAAAAGTTCAGAAGCGCTTTCGGCCTTGAGACCACGCAGGATCAGTTCATTACCTCCGGCTATATGACCCTGCGCTTTCTCAAATCCCATTATGGAAACAAAAAGATCTTTGTGCTGGGAACCGCCTCCTTTGTGGCAGAATTGCGAAGAAGCGGACTGGACATCACGGAAACCGCCGAAGACGGCATCGACTGTGTAGTGGCGGCTTACGACAGTGAGTTGACCTATGGGAAGCTGATCCAGGTCTCCAAAGTCCTTCTGACCGCAGATGTGCCCTTCTACGGCACCAATCCCGACCTGCGCTGTCCCATCGACTTCGGCTTCATCCCTGACTGCGGCGCCATCTGCAACCTGATTACTGCCACCACGGGCAAAGTCCCCGTCTACCTGGGAAAACCCAGCAGGGAAGTAGTGGAACTCTGCCTGGACGCCTCCGGCTTTTCCAGGGAAGAAACCCTGGTGGTGGGGGACAGGCTTTACACGGATATTGCCTGCGGGATTAACGGCGGTGTGGATACCTGTGTGCTGTTTACCGGCGAGGCCAGGCCGGAGGACATGAAGGATACGGAATATCCCGCCACCTACCAGTTCCAGGACGTGAAGGAACTGGTACTCCATACCCGCGGGCAATGAGCCGAGCCGACACAGCCGGCTTTATGCAGATGCCATTACGCACCAAAAATTACGTTACGCCAGAGCGGGCTGTGACAGGGGCATCTGGCTATTGAGTAAACCACCCCTTTATGATATAATGACCTTATTCAGGACAATCAGCGGCCGGATGGCCATCCATCATATACTTCATAACGCCATGATTTACCGTACTGCACTGGTTAAACGTATATGGCTGGCGTTATGTAGTCAAGACACTCGGAAATTTTAACTGTTAAGCAGTATAAATTGCAAAGCAATTTATGATATGATAAAAGTACTAATTAAATATTGAGGAGGTTATTCTTATGCACGGAAATGTTATTGTAGGGCAGTCGGGCGGACCCACTTCAGTCATCAATTCCAGTCTTGTGGGGGTATACAAGACGGCAAAGGATCGTGGCGCAAAAAAAGTATACGGCATGCTCCACGGCATCAAGGGGTTACTGGACAGACAGTATGTGGATCTGTCAGAGCATATCAAATCAGATCTGGATATCGATCTCTTAAAAAGAACTCCTTCTTCCTTCCTGGGTTCCTGCCGCTTTAAACTGCCGGAAATCAAGGAAGGCAAGGAAGTCTACGACAAGATCTTTGAGATCTTGACAGAGTTAGATATTGAAGCCTTCTTTTACATCGGCGGAAACGACTCCATGGATACCATCAAGAAGCTGTCCGATTACGCGATCCTGATCAGCAGCGATATCAAGTTCATGGGCGTGCCCAAGACCATTGACAACGATCTGGCCTGCACCGACCATACGCCGGGCTTCGGGAGCGCTGCCAAGTACATTGCCGCTGCCACAAAAGAGATCATCCGGGATGGCCTGGTTTACGATTACCCTGTCATCACGATCCTGGAGATCATGGGGCGGAATGCCGGATGGCTCACCGCCGCTACCGCACTGTCCAAGGGTGAGGACTGCGAGGGTGTGGATATGATATTCCTCCCCGAGGTCGCTTTCGATATCGATAAATTCATGGCGAAGATAAAGGGACTCAACAAGAACGGAAAATCCATGGTCATTGCAGTTTCCGAAGGTATCAAGGTGGCTGATGGCAGATACGTGTTCGAGTTGACGGATCATGTTGAGTTTGTGGATGCTTTTGGGCACAAACAGCTTCAGGGTTCCGCAAAATTCCTGGCAGACAAGATCAGCAATGAACTGGGCGTCAAGACCCGCGCCATCGAACTCAGCACCCTGCAGAGATGCGCTTCCCATATGACCTCCCGCGTGGATATCACAGAGGCATTCCAGGTAGGCGGCGCCGCTGTAAAGGCTGCTTTTGAGGGAGATACAGGAAAGGTGGTCGTACTGGAAAGGGTTTCCGAAGATCCTTATATCTGCACCACCGACACCCAGGACGTACATAAGATCGCAAACGTGGAGAAGAAGGTTCCCCTGGAGTGGATCACTGAAAACGGCACCTTCGTCAGCGAAGACCTGATCCATTATATCCGTCCCCTGATCCAGGCTGAACTTTCCCCTGTAATGGTGGACGGACTTCCCAGACACCTGCGGTTGGATCTGTAATCCGCTTGTGGCATACCCCATTGCACAGGAGGTACAAGTGTATGACAGACAGCGAAAAACTTGATTTGCTTCTTTCTGAGTTGCAGGAAGTGAAGCAGCACATGGAAAAGATTGATTCGGGACTTCAGGAAACCAACCTGCACATGGAAAAGATTGATGCGGGACTTCAGGAAACCAACCTCACATGGAAAAGATTGATTTGGGACTTCAGGAAACCAATCAGCGCATGGAAAATATCGAAAGTCAGGTAACCAAAACGGAATTGATCATAGAAAATGAAATTCGGGTCAACATACAGCGTGTTGCAGAGGGGTCTCTTGACTTATCGCGGAAATTGAATGAATGTATCAGGCTTTCAAATGATATCAAGGATAAGCAGGAAATACAGGATATTTATATCAATATGCATAACAGCAAATTAAAGGCGTTATGACAACCACATAGTCGAATCTATCTCAATCGCACAGGTGGAATTATTTTAAAAGGGGCTGTGAAAAATTAGAGTTGAATGACTCCGATTTTCACAGTCTCTTCCTTGTAATTTCCCTGTAAAAAAAATATAATATAACAATATTGGAGGTAAAGATGCGAATTCTAGTGGTAGAGGATGATCTGACCCTGAGTGCCGGATTGTGTTTTGAATTGGACAATAGCGGCTATATTACTGTGGCTGCCTATAATTGCAGGAAAGCGGAACGACTCCTCCGGGAAGACCGTTTTGACCTGGTTTTGCTGGATGTGAACCTGCCGGACGGCAATGGCTTTGACCTGTGCCGCACCATCAAGCAGGCCAGGCCGGAACTTCCGGTGATTTTTTTGACTGCCAATGACCTGGAACAGGATATGCTGGAGGGATTCGATATGGGCGCGGAGGATTACGTGACGAAGCCTTTCCATATGCAGGTTCTGCTGCGCCGCGTGGATGTTGTGCTACGAAGGACCAATAAGGCTGCAGCGGACACATCCGGTCAGAAATGGAGCGATGGATTTCTGTCCTTGGATTTCTCTGACCTGAC
>CANDMD010000014.1 GCA_947385725.1 uncultured Lachnospiraceae bacterium
GGAGACAGGGGTACTTTCTGCGGCGTGAGTGAGATGTGGAGAGGAGACTTCGGCGCAGCCCGTCCAATGGCGGGCTTTGCCGTGCATAAGGCTCATCGGAAGTCTCCACTGCGCCGTCCCTTTAGCAAAAAAGCCGCCTGGCGCTATCGGGGCTGAACTGTTACGCTTTTTTCAAAAATTTGAAATCAGGTCTTGACATTTTCTGGCCGAAGGTGTAAATTGACAATTACTTAGTACAGAGGCCAATAACTAAGTATCTTTTTAATCCGGCTGATTCAGCCATAGTTTCCATTTGTTTCACCGATAGAGCGATTTCCGGGGTACAAGTGCACTGTCTTTCGGACGTGGGATCGGTAGAGAGGAGTGAAAAAACGGAAAAGGAAAAACTGAAAACGGAAGATCTGCTTCAGCAGTTGGTGGACGATTACACCACTCAAAAGCAACATTCGCTGATGCAGATGAAGAAGGGACAGCTGACAAGGGAACTTTTCCTGTCGGAGGCATCTGCCCATATCCGAACCTACTACAGGATCGGAGAGGAGGAGCGGAACCGGCTTCTGGAGGAATTTGAGCAGTATATCTTCGGGTACTCAAGGCTGTCCTCACTGATCGACGACAAAACCGTGTCGGATATCAGGGTGATGGGTTACGATAACATCCGCGTTAAACGCAGAGGGCGGAGAATGACGGCAGGCATACGCTTTTCTTCCCCCAGGGAATATCGCCAGTTTATCGACTATATTGCAACCAGAAACCAGGTAAATATCTCGAATCTCAATGCCATTCAACGATTTACGGACAATGAAAGCCATCCGGATTTTATCCTGAGATTTACGCTTTCCATGCCCCTCGTCAACACCTATAACGAGCCTTACCTCTGTATTCGTAAGGTTCCCAAGGTATTTCCCCAGATGAAAGAATTGATTCAACAGAATATGATGGATCAGGCCACCGCGGAACTGCTGGTAGAAAGGTTCCGGCAGGGTTCCACACTGATCTGCGGCGGAAACTCTTCCGGCAAGACCACACTGCTCAATGCGCTGAAGGAGACGCTCCCGGACGATATGGCAGTGCTTGTAACCCAGCAGGCGGACGAACTGACTACCATGTTCCATCCGGATATGATGTTTCTGCACTCTCTGCCAGGGACGGGGGAACAACAGGTCAATTATGACCTGGAGCATATCAGTATTGCCGGTCTGACCATGGATGTGGACTTCTTCATTATCGGGGAAGTGAAAGGAGCGGAGGCACTCTATCTGCTAAACGCTGCTTACACGGGACAGCTTTGTGCCGCTACCATCCATGCACCGTCTGCAGACAGGGCACCGGACAAGCTGGTGGACTATGCCATGTACGAAAGCAGATATTCCAGGGATGAACTGATGCGGATGATGGATTGCTTTCAGACACTGGTATTCATGGAACGGTACAGGGTGAAGGAAATCTACGCCTGTGGAGGATGGAGTGAAAAGCACCATAATCTGATATTTGAAAGAATATATTAAATGAACTTTTGGAGGAAGGTATGTTGAAGATAGTGATTTTTTGTTGTCTGTCCGGAGGCTTTTATCTGTTGTTTTATCAGGAACGGATTCTGGCATGGATCAGCGGGATCCTGAAGAAGACGCAGGCGGATATGGATCTGGCGGCCAGACAGAGAGGCTTGGAAAACAGGAGACAGCTGATGGAACTGCAGGAGAATCATTCCCTGTGGTTCCGGCTGGAGAGGATGCTGTACTACAGCGGTATCAGGCAGCGTTTTCCGGCGGTGTCCGTGGAAATGTGGGTAGCCGGGGAATTGGTGGTAACAGGTATGCTCTTTCTTGGCTGCCTGGCTTTTGGCGGTGTGAAGGCAGCCCTGCTTATAACCTGTGCCTTGACGGCGGCGGAAGCGCTCCTGTTTCGATATCTGCGGGCAAGGAATTTACGCAGGGTCAATGAGAATCTGATCAAACTGCTGGATTTCCTGGGTAATTACAGTATTACGGTGGCGGAAGTCACCGGCACGCTGAACCAGGTCAGTAGATATATGGAGGAACCCATTAAAACGGCGCTGGAGGAATGTTATATGGAAGCGCAGGTTACAGGGGACACTGGGACAGCGCTCCTGTCAATGGCGGATAAGGTGGAGCATCCTAAATTTCAGGAACTGGCCAGGAACATGGAAATCAGTGTGCGGTATTGCGCGGATCTTACGGCGCTGGTAAGCAGTAGCCGCAGGAGCATGAGGGAGCATTTACGGATCGCCCAGGAGAGAAAGGCCATGCTCAGGGAGGCCATCGTGAATATGGCGCTGCTGCTGGTGATGTCGATGGCAGTATTGTTGACAGTAGGACATTTGATCAATCTGTCGTTTCAGGAGCTGGTATGGGGGACGATTCCCGGCAGGATTGGACTGGGCGCTTTGGGGGCGATATTCCTGTTATTCTGGATTCAGCTGCAGAGAGTCCACAGTTAAGGAGGACCGGATGGAGGAAAGACAGATTTTGTGGATATTGAAGCTGCTGCCTGTAGTCAGCGCGCTTTTGACAGGATTGCTTTTTCATGTCCTGCGCACAGCTTATCACCCGGAGAGACTGATATTAAAGGCTTACAGGGAACTGTCAGGGCTTCTGGAGGAGAGGGGGAAAGGAAGTGCCTGGTATCAAAGGACGGAAAAATGGCTGCGGAGAAACGGCGCCGCGTTTCATTATGGACGGAGGATTGACCCGGCAAAGCTTCTGGCAGTGCGGATTCTGCTGGCGCTGCTTGGGCTTTTGGCGCTGAGCCGTGTCAGTGTCTGGGCAGGAATAGGAGGCCTGGCGTGCCTGTTCTTCCTGCCGGTACTGCTCCTGGATTATTTGAACCGACGGGACAATGAGCGGATGCTTCCGGAATTGAAGCTGGTCTACCATGCACTGGAAATACAGATACAGGCAGGGGTCTATGTGACAGACGCGCTTGCTGAATGTTATGGCAGTGTACAGGAGCAGCGACTTCGAGCGGCGCTGCTGGATCTGGCGGGAGATATTGTGATGAAAGCGGACATTTATGAAGCGCTTGACCGGTTCCAGAATCGGTTTGACAACAGGTACGTAGATTCCCTGTGCATCACGATCCTGCAGGCATTGGAATCAGGGCAGGCATTGGCGCTGCTGGGAGATATCAGCGAGCAGATAAAGGATATGGAGGAAACGGTACTGGAACGAAAAAAGGGTGCACTGGACAGGAGCATAACCTTCTATCAGCTGGGTGTGCTGACCATAGTCCTGGGTATTGCATTGTATGCCTGTACAACATATCTGTTCGGGGCGGCGGCAAACTTTTGACAAATCATAGAACAATTTATAGGCAATTGCGAATTGCCCAAAGTCTGTTTATCAAATAAGGGTTTCACAATTACCTATAGAATAATATAAAACGCAAGGAGGAAATGCAAATGAAGAAAAGAGTACAGAAAATAGGAAATGGGATCAGGAGAGTCGTACAGCTGGGGTGTAGGCAGGAACCGGGGATTGATGGCATTCTCGTGACAGTGGGACTCTGTGTGATTGCCCTGCTGCTCTGTGTAGTGATGAAGGACAGCCTGAAGGTATTTATTGAGACCATAGTCGGGGCAATGACGACGGAAGCCCAGAAAATTTTGACGGGAGTTACGCCGTGAAGCAGGAGAAGGGAAGCATAGGTGACATTATGGCAGCAGGGCTCTGTATGCTTGCCATGACGGTGCTCATGCTTGCCTATATGGACAATGTCTGGCTGATCCATCAAAAGACAGAGGTGAGCCAGATTGCCAGACAATATATCCTGAAGATGGAGACAGTGGGGTATCTGGAAGAGGCAGACCGGATTCGTCTGGGGAGGGAACTGGAGGTTGCAGGTGTGACGGAACTGGAACTTGGGGGAACCACCATGTCTCCGGTCACTTACGGCGATATCATTACCCTGGAGATCAGAGGTAAGCTGGGAGGAGAGCATGGTTTTGAAGAGAAGCGTGTTTCCACGGCAAAGCATTGAGGAGATGGAAGCGGGACAACTGGAGTGGGTAACGGGATTATTCTTTATGCTCTTTCTGGGCATTTTGCTGTGTAGTATCCTGCAGGTCGATGTGTTCAGGGCATCCGCGACCTATCTGGAGGATGCCCTGGCCGCCTCCAACCTTGCCTCCGCGGTCATCGACGTGGAGGAGTACGGGATTTCCCATTCGATCCGGATCCGGGATCCGGAGGAAGCATATGTGATTTATCTTTCCGCGCTGCGTGGAAACCTGAATCTGGATGAAGAGTGGGAATGCCCTGCGAAAGGCCTGATTGGAGGGAAGGTCAGGGTGCTGGACTATACGGTTTATAACGTGAAGGAGGATGTGGTGGAAATATATCATTATGACGAGAATGGCCGGATGACCTTCTCTGAGGGCACTCCAGGTTCTGTGCAGGCGCCTGATGGGAAATGGATCGAGAGCACCAGCATTTACAGTGAAGTGACTTACCCTGTCAGGGGGATTATGGGCGTGGAGACACAGGCGCGAAAAAGTAATCTGGCGGATATCGTGACAAATGAGTAAGTACATGCCCAACTGCGATGAGCTGTTCATGGGGAAAGGGACAGCGGAGGCGAGTGCTGATTACTCAGGACTGAATGCAACGAAGTGATAGAGGGTGGATCTGGAAGGCAGAAACGGAACCAGATGCAGAAAGGAATGGAAAGAAGAAAATGAAGGAATGGAAAATCGGGAAGAAAACAAAAGGGGAGAAGCATAAGGCTGATTCCCGGTTGAAGACAGGAGGGATTATTGCGGCGCTCCTGTCGGCGGTGGCTGTGTTTGCGGTCATGGTCCAGATGGAAAAGAATATTCTGACACAGTATGAAAAGGGAATTATTTATGTGGCAGTGGCAGGGATTCCTAAGGGGGAGATGGTGACAGAGGATAACTATACTAAATTCTTTGTACAACAGCAGCTTGACAGCAGCTGTATCCCGGTAACGGCCCTCCGGTTTCCGGATCAGGTCAGGGGGCTTGTGGCGAAAACGGATATCGAACAGGGGGTTTTACTGACGACAGGGATGTTTGAGCCTGTGGATGAGATCCTGGCAGCCATGGAGGAGCCTGTTATCGCAGGCTTTAAGGCGGAGGATCTGTATCAGGTGGTCAGCGGTGTCCTGCGCAGCGGGGACAGGATCAATATTTATTCCGTGAAGGAAGAAGAGGTGATCCTTGTGTGGCAGGATATTTTCGTGCAGCAGGTGTTTGACGCTTCCGGAGCAGCCATCTCCAGCGGAGATACTGTTACCGCAGCCCAGAGGATCAATGTTTATCTGGATCAGGCGGATGTGGAACAGTTTTACGGGGAACTGGCGTCAGGGTCTTTGAGGGTGGTGAAGAATTGCGAGGGATAATCAGGATACTTTCTATATGCCTTGTGGTTTCCTGTGGCCTGCTCCTTCCGGCATTTGATGCGTCGGCTGCGGAAAAAACCATATATACCAGCCCCTATGTCTCTATCACGGAGGATGGCATGGCATGGACTACCAATCCGGGAGACAGGGATGTCCAAAGGTATCCACTGGGAGACAGGGTGGAGACAGGGCTGGTATCTTCCCTTCGTGCCCCGGAGCAGGGGGAACATTATTATAAGACAAAGCGACCCGGAAATATTCCTGTTGGATATTGGAAGGTACGGTGGGAACTGGGTCAATGTGTCCATAACGGTTATCCGCCGAAGGGGTCTGATTATCATGGGATTCCCTATGGCAGAAAGGTATGCCAGAGATTGTATTATTCCGGCTGGACACCCTATTGTGCGGACTGCGGTGAAATGCTGGACAACGTGCTGTTTTATATGAGCCGTGAAGCGGCAGCGACCATCGACCATATTCAGATGGGTACAGGCATGTCCTATTATTATCTGTGTCCGTTTTGCAGTAATCTGGAACAGGCACGGGGATTGAATCATAGCTGCAAAGCAATTTCCTACAATCAATATCGCGTGCAATATGACGCCAATTGTGACCGCTATGCAGGCTACATGAGAAACAGTATTCATATGTATCAGAACGCGGAATTCTATGAAGGAAATCCGGTGACCCCCGAAACTCATTTGTCATGGAACAGCTACCTGCGGACAGGATATGTATTTACGGGCTGGAATACGGAGCCCGATGGCACAGGGACGGGCTATGCGGACGGGGAAGAGATATGGAACCTGACAGACTGTGATTACCACATTGACCCAAAGGCCGGCACGGTGGTGCTTTACGCCCAGTGGAGAAAAGTGGAAAGCACACTGTACATTGATCCCAATGGCGGAAGATATCAGGGAAATGCCGGAGTGACTGCCGTTACGCAGGGATATGGCGCCGTATATGTGGTGGAGGAGGGATCCGTGGAACCACCTCCAGGCCGCAGGGTCTCCTTCCAGTGCAACGGCGGCAGGGAAGTGCCTGATATAACGGGCACCATGCACTTTACGGAATGGAATATGGAGACCCCGTTTCACGGGGACTTTCAGGAGGGCAGATATACCTACCGGTCTGAAACCGGAGACAGCGACCTGCTGACAGCCTGTTATGACTATGACAGCATAACGCTTCCTGCCACGGAAAAACAGGGAAGTTCCTTCGGAGGCTGGTATTTTGACGCGGAGTTTGCGCATCCGGCAGGCGCGGCAGGAGACCATATTACCCCCGTTACGGATCTGACACTCTATGCCCAGTGGGTTGACCTGACACTTTATGCAAAGGAAAATTACCGGGCTTACGGGGGAAAGGGCGCGGTGGATCTTTCATGGAGCCAGTCGGATCATAGAAATAAATGGTACCTGTTATATCAGAGCACGGACGGGGTGAACTGGAACAGGATATTCCGAGGTGATGATATTGAAAAGGACAGGACGGTAACATTCACAGGTTCCCGTGAAGGAGAGCCGCGGACTTTTACCATAAGGGATACCGGACTCTATACCATAACCGCCGTAGGGGCGCAGGGGAGCGGCTATGAAGACTTTGCGGGCGGACAGGGGGGGAGCGTTACGGCTTCCTTCTGGTTGAAACGCGGGGAGACGCTGACTTATACGGTGGGTGGCGCTGACGGGTACAATGGAGGCGGAAAAGGAGATATGTATGCGGATGGAGGCGGCTGTACGGTGGTGGCGTCGGACCAGAAGGGTATCCTGCTGGTTGCCGGAGGAGGTGGTGGTGCTACCATTGGAGGTCCCGGAGGGGCAGGAGGCAGCCAGGCGAGTCTGCTTGACACCGGATATGAAGGCGAAGCCGGAGGAGCCGGAGGAGGAGGCGGTTACAGAGGTGGGACAGCCGGGGAGCGGATCCTGCACCATCACACGGAGTCCTGTTACCGGGATTCCTCTTATGACGGTCTGGAAGAAGCAGTGGACTTCTGGCAGACGGAGTATCATGTGGCTGTGGATCATGACGATTCGGATGACTACGACTGCGATGACTGTTATCAGTTTGACCTGCGGAGAGCGGGAAATGTGGCGGATCCGATCCCGGTAAAAGGGAATACTTCCGTAAATGTGCAGGCAATACTCTGGAAGCAGATCTGCCGCAACGGGGAATTATGGTCGGATTCTTACCTGCGCGTGTATGACCAGGACGGGAGATGCTTCTTCCATCAGGATCTGCGTAATATATTGCATGATTCTAATGTGCTGGAAAGGGGAATTATCGCACAGCAGGACAGAGCCTGGGAAGAAAGCAGGACAAATGTGCGGTTTCCGCGGTTCCATACGGAATTTGTCTGGTGGCTGCCGGAAAAGGACGATGACGATGAAAAAAACGGCGGATATACCCACTATTGTTCGATCAGGAACAGTGATGGGACATCCGGGGTAGCGGGAGAATATCAGAAGGAAGGGGATGCGCCTGTTATGCGTCTTTGGGGAACAACGGAAGACAGCTACTATCCGCTTTTTCCGGATTACAATTTCCTTGTCAATGGCGATACGGGGTATCATTTGGAAAATACGCCGCTGTTCTTTGTCAGGGACGGGGGTTGTTATGAATCCGGGGTGGTTTTGGATTACACCGTCGATATTCCGGCGGGGACAACCGGTATTTATGTGGAGGCTTACTCTAAGGGCGGATCAGCCATTTCCCACGATATCGTACAGACATTGATTACGAGGATCATGCTCCAGGGAGGAAAAGAGACCATCTGCGGTATGACGGAGGGGCAGATCATAGCGTCCAGACCTTCCTATGGAGGAAGTAGCTACGTCAATGAGGAGTATGCTTATTCCTACACAAAAGAGTCCGGTGTTCAAAAGGGGGACGGCAGTTTCAGCCTGCAGGCCCAGTCGGTTGGCTATACGGAAGAGCACAGCCTGGAGGACGTCTTCGCGCCGGATCTGGCGTCTCCTGATGTGGTGGATGTGAAAGGGGTTCGGAAGGAAGGACTGGCGGCAGGAAAAGTCCTGGTGACATGGGAAAAGCCGGCAGATCACGGGACGGTCTATTATCATATGGCTGAATCTTATTTTGCAGGCAGCAACCAGATTTTGTGCCGTTCCAACGAGACTGCGAACACACTGACGTCCGGGGTCAAAGGATACTACTATTGTATCGATAACAGCAAGGATACGGAGGTGGCATCCGGGGATGGGTATACGGAAGAGCCGGAACTGGCAGTTGCCATCGGGGAAAAGACATGTTACCTGCATTTGTCGGCTGTAGACACGGCAGGCAACAGGAGTGGCACCATACATATTCCCCTTGATGCGGACGCGGCAGCCCGACCGCTGCATACGGAACCGCTTTCCATTGAGGAGGAAGGGGAGAATATCTATCCTGCGGGAGAGCGCAGATGGTATGTCCGCAGCGATGGAGTGACGCCCGTGACATTGTTGTATGGCAGCTATATTGATGGCATGGCCACGGAGCGATACCAGATCAATCATGCCCTGTTTGTCTCTATGGATAAGGAGGAGCAGGCTTCTGCATATAACCGTGTATCCGTGGAAAACCAGGGGCTTTCAGCCGGCAGCATCAGGGTTCCGGACAGACTGCTTCAGCTTTCCGTGGAAAACGGGCCGCTTCTTGCATTTTACCCCTATACCCAGGTTTATCGGGAAGACCGCAACCGCAGATTGTCCGTAACCCAGAGTTATACCCTGGAGACGGCGGCATCGGGAAAGCAGGTGGAGGTATATCCCAGGGCCGGAGCAGACTGGGCAGGCGGAATCTTCTATTCCGCGCAGGAGGAGGACAGGCGGAACGGCCTGACCTTGATCGGTGACGGTGAGCCGCCTGAGATACGGGGAATGGAGCTTCTTCAGGAACTGCCGCTGATAGACCGCAGGGTCAACGCGCCGGTTCTAAGCCTGAGCGCCTGGGATGAACTGAGCGGTGTCAGGGAGTTTTATCTCATGATTTATAATGGGGATAATAACTGTAGCAGGAAATTCGAGCCTGATGCGGCGGGATTGATACAAGTGGAACTGACGGCGGAGGATCCGTTGTTTTCAGGAGATTTTACGGCAGTCGCCCATGCGGTGGACAATGTGGGTAATGAGACCACTGTCTCTGAAGAGACCATGGAATTTGGACTGACGGCTCAGATCGAGAGGATTCTGTCGCCCCATGCCCCGGTTTTCCAGAACGGGGAGAGCGGGATTTTGAGTATTGCGGTATGGGGATATCCTGACTATGTGGAAATAGAATTTCCGGCTGAAATGACGGAACAGGATCCCGGATTGAACCGGCGGATCGAATATGCTGGTAACCCGCGGTATTGCCAGGAGGAGGAAATACAGTTCATGATACCTTTATACACACCTTCCAATGCGGATTATACGGTTACGGTGCGGGCTTACAAGGGAAACCGACGGCTGGAGCAGTACCCGGAGCTCAGCGTGGTGGAGGTCAGCGGAACAGTCCTGGATGATTTCCGCACCAGGCTCCGATGACGGCGGGGCTATGGGTGATCCTGTGGTGCAGCCTGTTGTATGGCTGCGCCACGGATCTTAAAAGTCAGAAGGTCTATAATTACACATGGTGGTTCGGAGGCCTGGCAGCGGGTGGCCTGCTGTGGGGAAGCCTTTATGCAGGCGGCTCCCCGGTATTACTGTGGCATTTGGCTGTCTATATGGTATTGCAGTTTGCGTTGTTCGTCCGTATGTATGGAAGGGCAGACTGTTATGCTTTCTGCGTCTGCGCCATTGTGGAAGCCTCTCTCGGGATGGGGTTTTCGGATTATCTTGTCCTGATGCTCCTGGCGCTTGGCCTGCTCTTTCCGGTGCAGCTGCTGCGGAGGAATATCGCGAAAAACGGCAACCTGAAGCAGCCGGTGGCGTTCCTTCCATATATCAGTGCGGCTTTTGCCTTGCATCTCTGCTTTTGGTGACGATTAAGCCCGAGTAGCAGATACAATCCCGGAAATGCTGATAAAATGGACGTTTCCGGGATTGCGTTATGCCTGCTGGCTCTGATGATTCATGACAATGGAAAGTCTGCGAGAGGACTTGCTATTGTATGATGAATCCTGGCTTTCGGGCAGATATCCTGATACTTGCTTTTTTACATGGCAAGTCCACATTCAAAGGCAAGAACCATATACTTTTCCGCATTGGTAAGACCATAAGACATTAAATCTCTGATTTCCCAAGTTTCAGAACTAAGGTTATCCGCTCCATATAAAAATTGAATCAAAGGAATGTGCCTGTATTTTGAAACCGCCAACATAGAAGCACATTCCATTTCTACGGCAAGGCAACCCTCTTGTCTGCGTTCCTCAATGGCGGAGAGGGTTTCCCTATAAATGGCATCCGAGGTCCATGTTTTGCCTTTTACATAGGAATGACCATAATCTGTTAATACATTTTCTAAGATTTGAATGGAATGTGTGTCTGCTTCGATTTCCGATGAGGGTGCAATATAATGATAGCTTGTACCTTCATCACGGACAGCAGAAACAGGGATAATGATGTTGTCTTTTACCTTGTTATCGTCCAATACTCCGCAAGAGCCAAATAAAACAAACTTTTTGGCTCCCATAGCAACAATTTCTTCAAAGCATGCAACACAAGCAGGTGCACCTACCATAGAACGGTAAAAAGCAATCGCAGTATTCTTGTAACTGATTTGGTAGACAGGCAATGTGCCACTTGCCGAGTAGAGTTCTGCTATTTTTTTTACGTTATCAAAAGAAGAAAACTTTTGAATGATGTTGTCGGAAAATGTGGAAACACAAATTTCCGGGAAATTTTCTATTCTTTTGGTTGTGTCGGACGGACTGAATAAGGTTGGTTCTGAGATTTCTGTTCTTTGAAATATTGTATACAATTGTTACACCTCATTTCTATTCGTTTTCGGGGTATGTTTTTATCTTATAGGAAATTTCGTCCTGGCCGGGGAAGAATGCGAAGCATTCTTCGAATTGCCTCGAAGAGGCAGTTTTTTACTGATGTACCTCTGATGCCTTTTTTCGCAATCTTGCTGCCGTCAAGAATACTTTGCTTTACAGCGCCCAAATCCTTTGAGAGTGATTCAATCGCATGTTGTTCGTCCATTTTTAACATCAGGGGCAATACATCTGATACTGTTTCTATATCAAAATCCATAAATACATTTATATTATATCCAAGGTATTTACAATTTTCAACAGCTAGTTTGGGATTGCGGATGCCATGCCCTGTGTTTTAGTGGTAAATGAAGAATGGAAATGGTATAATTGGAGAAATAAATTGGTAGATTGGAGGAAGCTTGTAATGGGTATAAAAGAAATGATAGACATAAACTTTAGGGGAAATATATATATTGTTCAGAATGGTAAGGTTTTATATGAAAGAGAAAACGGGTTTGCAGATTTGTCAAATGAAATTCCTAACACGATAGAAACAAAGTTTGCGAGTGCTTCCGCGGGAAAGGTATTTGTTGCAGTAGGGATATTGCAGTTGATTGAACGAGGAAAGATAAAGTTTGATGATACATTAGGTATGTTGCTTGACATGCCATTAAATGATATTGATAAGGATGTCACAGTGAAACAGCTTTTAAACCATACGTCGGGTGTCCCGGATTATTTTGATGAGAGTGTTATGGAGGAATATGAAGAATTATGGATTGATTATCCTAATTATAAAATCAGACATAACAGTGACTTGCTCCCACTATTTATAAACAAGCCGATGATGTATCCCAAAGGACAGAAATTCCAGTATAATAATACAGGGTATGTCCTGCTTGCAATGATGATAGAAAAAATAACGGGAATGTATTTTGACCAATACCTAAAGGAAAATGTATTTGACATATGCGGTATGAAATCAACGGGGTATTATGAGTTGGACAGGCTGCCGGCAAAGTGTGCTAATAACTATATTTATTGTGCTGAAACAAAGGATTACCGCACAAATATATTTTCTGTGGATGTGAAAGGTAATGGTGCGGGCGGGGCGTTTATAACCGTAAGAGATATTATTGGCTTTTGGACTAATTTACTGGAAGGAAATTTAATTTCAAAAGTATTTGTTTCAGATATGCTTAGTAAGCAGAGCGGAGATGGTGATGATGCAGAAGAAGGGTATTATGGCTATGGTATGTGGATCATTGATAATCCCAATGGTAAAGATTTTGCATATTTTCAAGGTTGTGATCCAGGTGTAAGTTTTATGTCCGAGTATAATCCGAATAATGGGATTATTTCTGTTTTGGTGAGCAATTATGGGGATAATGTTTGGAGGGAAATGCGAAAAGTCAGAGAAGTTCTTTATTCCCGCGAGCAATGAGCCAAGTCAGTGTAACTGACTTTGTGCCGCTGCTTGCACGAGCATAAAGTCAACACGGTTGACTTGGCGAATGCCGCGAGGGTCACAATACCAAGGTGTCCAAAGGACACCTTCTGCTCGCAGCGCTGCAAGTTTGATACCCCGTTGCTTGCAGCGGGGTCTTTGATTGATGACGAATAGCTGATTTTGGAGAGAAATATATATGAAAGAGATAATTGCATATGAGATGATATATAATAAAGTGCCGGAATATCAAAATAACATAATATGTGTTCCTTTTCAAAAAGAATACTGGAATGAATATATGGAAATATATAATGAATGTTTTTACGATATGAGAAAGGCGTTAGAGGTTGAACCAATAAATTTTTATTATGATTATTCCCAGATCAAAGATAAAATAAAGGATATTTTCCTCTATTTGCAGAATGGAGTAATAATAGGTGCTGTTTCCTGCTATGAAAATGAGATAGATGATTTATTTGTTGAGAAATCGTTTCAGGGACAGGGTATAGGACAAAAATTATTGTTTTGGGGAATAAATTATATAAAAGAACAGGGCTATGAAGAAATTATTTTGCATGTAGCTGAATGGAATCAAAATGCAGTGAAGTTGTATTTGAAAAATGGATTTAGAATTGCGAAAAGAGAGAAAGTGTGTTAAAGGAAATAGTATTTTTAGCAAGCCGGGATTTGCTGTAATAAATACCCGGCAACATTTTGGCAACAGAAAATCTGCAAGCTATTAAAAATGACGTAATTTTTTGTAGTGAATTTAAGGAGAAGAGGGCATGGAATATATAAATATATATTTGAAACAGAGTACTTGAGGATTAGAAAATTTGAGATAGAAGATGTAAAATGCTTATATGAGAATCATTTGGAAGAAGTAAAAAATTTGCATAAAGCTGAAACAAGTACAGTGAAGAACAACAAAAAACACGCCGATGCTGAATTGTTGCAAGTTTTATCTGCATTTTTGAGGATAATGGTTGTGCCATTATCCTCTTTTTGGTATTATAATACTTGTTGGTCTGATATGACTGGTGGAAATACAGGTACAAATACTGGTAGAATCCCATGTTATGGCAGATATGGACATTTTTGTGAAGGGGCTTGCAGTGATTACCATATCTCTTTGTATGATTGTGAAAAACGAGGAAAAGATCCTGGCCAGGTGTCTGGACAGTGTGGCCGATCTCTGTGATGAGGTTATCATTGTGGATACAGGATCCACGGACAGGACGAAGGAGATCGCCGGAAGGTATACGGATCAGATCTATGATTTTGAGTGGATAGACGATTTCAGTGCCGCCAGGAATTATGCATTTTCCAGGGCAACCCGGGAATATATATATTCAGCCGATGCGGATGAAGTGCTGGATGAGGAGAACAGGCAGAGATTCCGTATCTTAAAGGAAGCAATGCTGCCGGAGATCGAAATCGTCCAGATGAAATACAGTAATCAGATGCAGTTTGACACCGTATATAACTTTGATGAAGAGTATCGCCCTAAGCTGTTTAAGCGGCTGCGCGAATTTGTGTGGGTGGAACCCATTCATGAGACGGTAAGGCTGGATCCGGTGGTGTACGACAGTGATGTGGTGATCACCCATCTGCCTGAAGGCAGCCATGCCGGACGTGATCTGGCCAATTTCCACAGGCACATAGAGGAAGGATATCGTCTGCCCCCCAGGCTTCACAATATGTATGCAAGGGAACTGCTGATGGCAGGGGATACAGAGGATCTTGCGCAGGCTTCCGGATTCTTTCGGAAGTCTGTTGCGGATGAAGGCAGGAGCACCGGGGAGATTATGGAGGCGTGCTGTGTAGCAGCCAGGGCGGCAAGGCTGACGAAGGATTCGGTGAATTTCCTGAAATATACGGCGAAGGCATTGACGATGGAAGCCTGCTCTGAAATCTGCTGTGAACTGGGAAACTTTTATGAGGATGCAGGGGATTATGAGGAGTCAGTCCTGTGGTATTATAATGCGGTGTATGAGACCCAGCCGGTTTTGCAGCTTGCCTGCGGCGGGGAGATCGGACTGAAAGGGCTGATCCGCTGCTATGAGGCATTGGGATGCAGCGAACAGGCGGAGCATTATCGCCGGGAACTGGTCAGCAGAGGCGGGATCGAAGGAGAAGGAAACGCTGATGAAAGTATTTCCTGAACCAAAGGTCAAGGGCTGGGAAACGGAAAGCCTGAACCGGACACCAAGAGTTGGGAAACGGAAAGCCTGAACCAAAGGTCAAGGGCTGGGAAACGGAAAGCCTGAACCGGAGACCAGGGTTTGGGAAACGGACAGCCTGAACCGGAGACCAGGAGTTGGGAAACGGACAGCCTGAACCGGAGTCTAAAGGTCGGAAAACAGGAAGAAAATCGGAATGCTGAAACCGAACCAGAATGGAGGAATGACATGAAGTGGGAAGAGAATGTGCGGAAGGTAGTGCCTTATGTGGCTGGCGAACAGCCCAATAAACCGGATATGATCAAACTGAATACAAATGAGTGCCCCTATCCCCCGGCGCCCGGTGTACGGGAACTGGCGGCAGGGATGGACTGTGATGCCCTGCGGCTCTACCCCGACTCCAACACAACGTTGCTGGTGGATGCCCTGGCGGAATACTACGGGGTGAAGCCTGGACAGGTGTTTGTGGGGGTGGGCTCCGATGATGTGCTGGCTATGGCGTTTATGACCTTTTTCAACAGTGACCGCCCGATCCTGTTTCCGGATGTGACCTATTCCTTTTATGACGTGTGGGCGGAACTGTACCGGATCCCTTACCGGATCTGTGCACTGGATGAGGACTGGCATATCAGGCCGGAGGATTACAGGCAGCCTAACGGCGGCGTGATCTTTCCCAATCCAAACGCACCCACGGGTCTGCCGGAGAGTCTGGACACGGTGGAGGAGATCATTCAGGCAAATCAGGATGTGGTCGTCATCGTGGACGAGGCCTATGTGGATTTTGGCGGGGTCAGCGCCCTGCCTTTGCTGGAGAAGTATGAAAATCTGCTTGTAGTGCAGACTTTTTCAAAGTCCCGTGCCATGGCAGGTCTGCGGATCGGTTTCTGTATCGGCAATGAGAGGCTGATCCGGTACTTAAATGATGTGAAATTTTCCTTTAATTCCTATACCATGAATTATCCCGCACAGATGCTGGGCGTGGAGGCCGTCCGTGATGACGCCTATTTCAAGGCTGTTACGGCGAAGGTCGTGGATACCAGGGAGAGGGTCAAGAAGGAACTGGCACAGCTGGGATTTACCTTCCCGGATTCCAGGGCAAATTTCATTTTTGCATCCCATAGGACGGTGCCTGCGGAAACCATATTCAGGGCGCTCAGGGAGGCGGATATTTACGTGCGCTACTGGAATAAGCCCAGGATCTCCAACTCCCTGCGCATTACCATCGGCACGGACGAACAGATGGACCGCCTGCTCGGATTCCTGAAGGAATTCCTGGCGGAGAATCAATAGCTGCAGATAGAGCAGAATTTGGATAATAGGATCAGACCTTTGATTTTATTATAGAATTTAGATAATGGAATTCTGTCTTGGATTCTATTATAGAAAACAGAATGGAGAAATTTTATGATCAAGAGTATTTTAAAAGGTGTGGTAATCGGAATTGCAAACATTATTCCCGGTGTCAGCGGCGGCACCATGATGGTATCCATGGGGATCTACGATAAGCTGATCCATTGCATCACCCACTTGTTCAGCGAGTTTAAGCAGAGTGTTAAATTCCTGTTCCCCATAGCCTTGGGTATGGGAATCGCCATTATCGCCAGCGCCTTCGGGCTGGAGTGGCTGTTCGAGAGTTTTCCTGTTCAGGCGAACCTCCTGTTTATCGGCCTGATCCTGGGCAGCCTGCCGATCATGTGGAAGAATGTGAAGGGCAGTAAGATTAAGGCCGGTCATCTGATCGCGGCGCTTGCTTTCTTCGCCCTGGTGGTAGGAATGGCGGCTTTCGGCGGCACAGAGGGCGCAGCGGCAGATCTGTCCTTTAACCTGGTAAATGTGCTGAAACTGTTTGTGGTCGGAGTGATTACTTCCGCTACCATGGTAATTCCCGGTGTCAGCGGCTCCATGGTGCTGATGCTCATGGGATTTTATCAGCCTGTGCTGGGCACCATCACTGATTTCATAGAGGCGTTGACCAGCCTGGATATGGACGGGATCCTTGCCGGTATGGGTATTCTGGTTCCCTTTGGCCTCGGCGTGGTAGCAGGGATCTTCGCGGTTGCGAAGGTGGTGGAGATCATCTTCGAGAAGTTCCCCCTGTATGCGTACTGGGCGATCATTGGCCTGGTAGTAGCTTCGCCCGTCGCCATTGCCCTGATGGGCGGTTTCGCGGCTTTGAGCGGCATGGGCGCAATGATGATCCTGCATCTGGTGGCGGGTGCGGCTGCGCTTGTGGTCGGCTTCGTGGTGGCCATGAAGTTAGGGGAATAGGGTGAAAAGAAGTTCTAGCCGCTCACAGCAGAGGCTGTTTCGCGGAGAACTTCTAAGTTTCACCCGGAAAAACGCCCAAATACGGCGTTTTTCATCCTGATTTGAGTCACGGCAGAGCCGCGACATGGAGGTTAGCGTGAAAATCCGCGGAGCGGAGTGTGGAGGACAGGATGGATGCATATCGGGATTTTGCGGCGGTTTATGACGAATTGATGGACGATGTGCCATATGGGCAGTGGTGCGAAAGGCTGCATGAACTGATCGAAAAATACGGAGTGTCAAAACCGGAGCAGAATACGAAGGCTGCCTTGGCATCGGAGCGGAATACGGAGGCTGCCCTGGCATCGGAGCGGAATCTGGTACTGGACCTGGGCTGTGGTACGGGAACGCTGACAGAACTGATGTACCGCAGAGGCTATGATATGATCGGGGTGGACATGTCCACGGATATGCTCAATGCCGCCATGGCAAAAAGGGAAAAGAGCGGCGATGCCATCCTTTATCTGAATCAGGATATGCGGGAACTGGAATTGTACAGCACAGTGGGAACGGTGTACAGTGTCTGCGATTCCCTGAATTATATTCTGAAAGAGGAGGAGCTCCTGACCGTATTTTCCCTGGTGAATAATTACCTTTATCCCGGTGGGATTTTTATCTTTGACTTTAATACGGTATACAAGTATGAGGAGATCATTGGGGATACTACCATAGCGGAGAACCGGGAGGACTGTAGCTTTATCTGGGAGAACTTTTACGATCCGGAGCAAGGGATCAACGAGTATGACCTGACCGTTTTTGTAAAGGAGGAGAGCGGCCTGTTCCGGCGTTTCTCGGAAACCCATTTTCAGAGGGGATACCGGGCGGAACAGATGAAAATGCTGGTGGAGCGTGCCGGGATGAAGATACTGGAGATGACGGATGCCGATACGGGAGAAGCCGTCACCGCTGAAAGCCAGAGGATCTATATTGTGGCACAGGAGCAGGGAAAACAGGCTCAGGGGGACTGCGGGGCATGTGACTGCACGAAGGAATAAAGTGGAAAGGAATCAGGACGGGAACAGATATGTCAGACTATATTGTTAGGGCTGTGGCAGCAGACACTCAGATCAGAGCCTTTGCCTGCACTGCCAGGGAAACAGTGGAAACAGCCAGGATCGCCCATAACACAAGCCCTGTTGTGACGGCGGCGCTGGGCAGGCTGTTGAGCGCCGGCGCCATGATGGGCAGTATGTTGAAGGGAGAAAAGGATATCCTGACGCTGCAGATCAGGGGCGACGGCCCCGTACAGGGGCTTACCGTGACAGCGGGCTCCCGGGGAACGGTCAAAGGCTATGCCAATGTCCCTGATGTGATACTGCCTGCCAATGCCGTCGGTAAGCTGGATGTGGGCGGCGCGGTAGGAAGCGGTATCCTCAGTGTGATCAAAGATATGGGACTAAAAGAGCCTTATGTGGGGCAGACTTTACTTCAGACAGGTGAGATCGCGGAAGACCTGACCTATTATTTCGCAACCTCCGAGCAGGTACCATCCTCTGTGGGACTGGGTGTGCTCATGAACCGCGACAATACGGTGCGGCAGGCGGGCGGCTTTATCATCCAGCTGATGCCCTTTGTGGAGGACGCGGTGATAGACCGGTTGGAAGAGAACCTGAAGAAGATCAGTTCCGTGACTACCATGCTGGATCAGGGAAATTCTCCCGAGCAGATGCTGGGACTGGTTCTGGAGGGGCTGGATCTTGAAGTGACAGATACCATGCCTGCGGCTTTTGTCTGTGACTGCGGCAGGGAGCGTGTGGAGAAAGCCCTGGTCAGCCTGGGAAGAAAGGAATTGCAGGATATGATAGACGAGGGAGAGGGAATCACGGTCAACTGTCATTTCTGTAATAAAGATTATCAATTTTACACGGATGATCTGAAGGACTTATATCGCAGGAGTAAGGGTCGCTGAAATCATAGATCTTCACGGTTCCTGCGTAAAAGCGAAAGGTAATGGAATGACATGAAACATGGCTTTATCAAGGTGGCGGCGGCAACGCCCAGGATCAGGGTGGCGGATCCCGCATATAACGCAGGGGTGATCTGCGGGAAGCTGAACGAGGCATATGAGGCAGGGGCGAAGATTATTGTGTTTCCTGAGCTCTGCCTTACCGGATATACCTGCGGCGATCTGTTTATGCAGTCCGCGCTGCTGGAGGAGGCATCTGCCCAGCTGCTCGTGGTGGCGAAGGCCACGAAGGAGAAGGATGCGCTGGTCATGGTGGGACTTCCCGTGGAGCGGGATGGAAGGCTTTACAATGTGGCGGCCGTGCTCCATAAGGGTCGGGTGCTGGGCATGGTGCCTAAGGCAAACGTCCCTTCCTATGCGGAATTTTATGAAGGCCGCCATTTCGCGGCGGGCAACAGGGAACCGGCAGACTTCCCTTTTCAGGGCAGAACCATTCCTTTCGGAGCCAACATCCTGTTTGCCTGTGAGAATGTGCAGGGATTGAAAGTAGGGTGTGAGATCTGCGAGGATCTGTGGGTGGCGAATCCGCCAGGCACGGATCATGCCCTGAAGGGAGCTACCCTGATCGCCAATCTGTCCGCTTCCAACGAGACTATAGGGAAGGATGAATATCGGGAACTGCTGGTAAAGTCGGGCAGCGCCAGGCTGATCTGCGGTTACGTCTATACCTCCGCGGGAGAGGGAGAGTCCACCCAGGACCTTGTCTTCGGGGGTCATAACCTGATCGCGGAAAACGGGACGATCCTGACCCAGAAGAAGACTTTTCAGTGTGAAACCGTTTACGGGGATATTGACATACAGAGAATTTTGTCGGAGAGACGGCGGATGGGAACCTTCGGCAAGGAGCCCAAGGCAGCTTATATGATCGTTCCCTTTTCGTTGAAGGTGGAAGAGACGAGGCTGGAGCGTACTTTTAATGCCATGCCTTTTGTGCCCTCAGATGCGTCGCAGAGGAGCAGGCGCTGCGAGGAAATCCTGTCCATTCAGTCCTATGGGCTGAAAAAGAGATATGAGCATACGGGATTGAAGACGGCAGTGGTGGGACTTTCCGGCGGACTGGATTCCACCCTGGCGCTGCTGGTCACCGTGCGGACTTTTGACATGCTCAGCCTGGACAGGAAGGGCATTTTCGCAGTGACCATTCCCTGTTTCGGCACCACCGGCAGAACCTGGCGCAATGCCTGTGAACTGGCGCGGACGCTGGGGGTCACGCTGGAGGAGGTGGATATCAAAGAGGCGGTGTCCATTCACTTCAGGGATATCGGGCAGGATCCGGACCGTCATGACGTGACTTATGAGAACGGCCAGGCCAGAGAGCGCACCCAGGTGCTGATGGACATTGCCAACCGGGAGAACGGACTGGTCATCGGCACGGGGGATATGTCGGAGCTTGCGTTAGGCTGGGCCACTTACAATGGGGATCACATGTCCATGTACGGCGTCAACGCGGGCGTCCCGAAGACACTGGTGCGCCACCTGGTAAAGTATTATGCGGATACCTGCGGCAACGGGACACTCACCCGGGTACTGGAGGATGTGCTGGATACCCCTGTCAGCCCGGAACTTCTGCCCCCGGTGGACGGTCAGATTGCCCAGAAGACGGAGGACCTGGTGGGACCTTATGAACTCCATGATTTCTTTTTATATTATATGCTCCGGGGCGGCTTTCCCCCTGCGAAGGTATACCGCGTGGCACAGCTTGCCTTTGCAGGGCAGTATGACAATGCGGTTATTCTGAAATGGCTGAAAAATTTCTACAGCCGTTTTTTTGCCCAGCAGTTCAAGCGCTCCTGTCTGCCGGACGGACCCAAGGTGGGAAGTGTGGCGGTGTCTCCCCGGGGGGATCTGCGCATGCCTTCCGATGCCAGCGCGGCGCTGTGGCTGGCGGAGGTGGAACGTTTATAACGAAACAAAACAGCCCCTGTATTCCGGGGGCTGTCTGTTTCGCCCTTGCAGGCAAACTTCTTGAAAGCTATATCACGGTGTGCTGGTGGGCGCGGGCGTTTCCTTTACCGCCGCCTTGTTCAGGGAGTTCTGGATGGCCTCCAGCAGAACCAGGGAAGTGTATTTGCTCTCGGAGGTATAGGTAACCTGGTCCAGGGACTGGTTTTCGTATACCTGTTCACAGATCGTGTCGAAGGTTGGCTCCAACAGAGGGTACATGGTGGTCACGGCATCATTTAGATTCACCATACGGATGGAAGTGATGGTATTCTTATCCACAATGACTTCCACATCGATGGACTGTGCTCCCAGGATCAGTTCAGTGGTATAAATACCAGGTATGTAAAGGGAGCTTACATCTGCGGTGACCTCCTCGGCAGGTACATTGCTTTCCTCCTTTTCTCCAGGCAGGAACATCATCACAAGCAGGATGATGAACAGGATTCCCAGAAGGGCGAAGATGCCTGTATAGATCAATTCTTTCATGTGGAGTACAACGATTTTTGTCTTAGCGCTCATTCCTATTCCCCTTAAATATGTATCCGTATTTTTCTCTTTATAGTATATATGTGGGGATTTACCAAAATATACATGATTAGTGATTGACAAGGCGGGGGTACGATTGCTATGATGGCTATAGGGCAAGGGCGTTCAACATGGGTGGGGACTGCCCTTATTCTTTTGGCAGTTGTCCTTGGACAGTGAAAACGGAAGCGGGAGGTATGACCGGACTTATGAATACGTATGCGAAAAATGACATTATGAGGATTGTGGAAGAGGAGGACATTGAGTTTATCCGCCTGCAGTTTACGGATATGTTTGGCAATCTGAAGAATATTGCGGTGACTGCCAGCCAGCTGGAGAGGGCGCTGGACAATAAATGCATGTTTGACGGTTCTGCCATAGACGGCTTTGTGGGTATCGAAGTGTCCGACATGTTCCTTCATCCGGATCTTTCCACCCTGGCAGTCTTTCCCTGGAGACCCCAGCAGGGCAAGGTGGCCAGGCTGCTGTGTGATGTCTATCGGGCGGACGGGACGCCCTTCGAGGGTGATCCCCGATCAGTGCTGAAACGTGCCATCAGGGATGCGGAAGCCCTGGGCTATGCCTTTGAGGTGGGGCCGGAATGTGAATTTTTCCTGTTTAATACAGATGAGAACGCGATGCCTACCACAGAGACCAGGGAGCAGGCGGGCTACTTTGACATCGGTCCCCTGGACGGCGGCGAGAATGCAAGGCGGGACATCGTGATGACGCTGGAGGATATGGGGCTGGTCATTGAGGCATCCCACCACGAGATTGCCCCGGCACAGCATGAGGTCGATTTCCGGTATGACGAGGCGCTTGCCACGGCGGACAATATCATGACGTTCAAGCTGGCGGTGCGCACCATCGCGAAACGCCACGGACTGCATGCCACTTTTATGCCAAAGCCGAGGTTTGGCGTGAACGGTTCCGGCATGCATATCAATATGTCCATGAAAAAGGACGGAAGGAATGTATTCGAGGACCAGAGTGATCCCAACGGGCTCAGCAGGGAGGCATACTGGTTCATCGGGGGCATTATGAAGCATATCAGGGGAATGGCAGCCATCACCAACCCGCTGGTAAATTCCTATAAAAGGCTGGTGCCTGGCTTTGACGCCCCGGTCTATATCGCCTGGAGCGCCTCTAACAGAAGCTCCCTGATCCGCATTCCCGCGGCAGGGGGAGGCGGCACGAGGATCGAACTGAGAAGCCCGGACTCCGCCGCGAACCCGTACCTGACGCTGGCAGTCTGCCTGAAAGCGGGTCTGGACGGCATCACAAATCAGATGGATCCGCCGGATAGTGTGGACTGCAATATTTATAACATGACGGATCAGGAAAGGAATGCGCTGGGAATCCGCAATCTCCCGGGAACCCTTCACGAAGCCCTGGAGGAGATGAAAAAGGATAAATTGATCCTGGATGTGCTGGGGCAGCATCTGGCCGGAAAATATATCGAGGCCAAGGAGGCGGAATGGCAGAAGTACCGTGCCAGTGTGTCGGAGTGGGAGATACAGGAGTATCTGTACCGCTATTAGTGTTCCTGTGGAAAGTTCCTGATCCGGATCAACCGGAACCGTCATTTTCCCATTTTGTGTAAGAAATGACTGTTAAGCGCCTAAAATGTAGGGGGAAATCCTGTGACTAATATTATTGTGGCTCTGCCGAAACAGGAGGATGCCAGGGGAATCAAAAATATACTGGTCCGGAACGGCTTCCAGGTGGCAGGGGTCTGCACAACGGGCGCGCAGGCCATCAGCCAGGCCGACGGACTGAACGACGGCATCATCATATGCAGCTTCAAGCTGGCAGATATGGTCTACTCGGAATTGCATGACTGTATGCCCCATGGCTTTGAAATGCTCCTGATGGCGTCAAACCGGCTTCTGAGTGAATGTGAGGGAAATGGTATCGTGTGTCTGTCCATGCCTTTGAAGGTCAACGATCTGATCAGCACTGTGGGCATGATGTGCGACGGGATTCAGCGCAGACGGCGGAAAGCAAAGCTGAAGCCCAGGGAACGCAGCCCGGAGGAGGAGGCCGATATCAGGGCGGCCAAAGAACTGTTAATGGCGCGGAATCATATGACGGAGGAGGAAGCGCACCGGTATTTACAGAAATGTAGTATGGAAAGTGGTACAAACATAGCGGAGACAGCCCGCATGGCGTTGTCCATGATGCAGGAATGAGGAGTTTGGGGAAACGATGGAAAAGCTACAAAGGGCATGTTGGAAACTCATTGCGGTTCTGGGCATTTTCGTGTTTGGCTACCTGGTCTTTTGCGCGTGGACTTCCTCCGCCAGAATCCTTGCGTCCTCTGAGATTGTTGTCTGGTCGGAAGACAGGACATGGAAAAACCTGCTGTTTGTCGTGGGAGCGCTGACTGTCTGTGCAGGGGCGGGGGCGTTGGCTGACAGGGTAAGCGATCAGACCCTGCGGGCGGCAGGGGTGGCGATATCCCTGGCAGTCGCACTGGGATGTGGCATACTGGCAGGGGCAGCCCATCCGTATCCTTCCGCGGACCAGATCTACGTATATGAGGCGGCAGAGAATTTTTATTCCGGGGATTACACGAATATCCAGACGGAATGGTATTTTAACGCATGTCCTTATCAGCTGGGGCTTGGATTGCTTTACGGGATATTGATGCGGATCTTCGGCAGCAGCAGTTTGTCCCTTCTGTATTATGCCCAGGCGGTCTGCGCCGGTGTGACGGTTTATACAGGATTTGAGATGGCCGGGGAACTGTTCCAATGTAAAAAAACAGCGGCGGTAACGCTGATATGTTCGGTTTGCTTTGTGCCCATGTATCTTTATACGTTATATATCTATGGGGAGACATTCGGGGTGTGCTTCGCTATGCTGGGAATGCTGTTCTGGTTGCGTGCAAACAACGGAAAGCCGCGGAAGAATGCAGTCACGGTGCTGTATTGGGTGCTTTCAGGTCTGTGTCTGACATTGTGTTACACGGCCAGGCTTGCGCTGGTCATTGTTCCCATCGCCATGGCGGTCACGGCGCTGTTTTATGCGATGTCCGGCAGGCAGCAGGATAGAAGAAGGCGCTGGGGATGCCTGGGGCTGACACTTCTGCTGCTGTTCCTGGTAATGGGGGGCCAAAAGCTGTCAGTGGCATACATGGAGCACCGGGCAGATGTGGAACTGGCGGACGGAATACCCGCGATTCTGACAGTAGCCATGGGGATACAGGATGAGACTGAGAATGAGAACGGGACAGGACCCGGAAGCTATAATGCGTATAATCTGTGGCTGTATTTTGGGAGTGGCTTTGATGGGGAAAGGGCTTCCTCGGAGGCCTTCCTGAATCTGAAGCAGACTTTGTACCGATGGTCCAGGGATCCGGCGTATATGATGGGTTACCTGAATGAAAAAGTGCTGAACCAGTGGAATGAAGCGACCTACGGCGGCTTTTTCATGACAGCGCTGCAACAGGAGCCGGAGGAATGGGTAACGGATTTATACACAGGCGAGGCAGGAGATCAATGGTATGCTTTTCTGAATCTGTTTCAAGGACTGACGTATGCCATGCTGCTTTTGTTCTTTTTCCTGCTGCTCAGGGAAAAGGATCATGCCTTTCGCTTTCTGCCGGCACTGCTGCTGTTGGGGGAGTTTTGTTTCAGTGTGATCTGGGAGGCGAAAAGCAGGTATATATACCCGTATATTTTGATGATATTGCCTTGTGCGGCATGGAGCCTGACATACTGTGCAGGGAAGGTGGCAGAAGGGATGAAGAAGTGGAGAAAGTCCCCCCCTTAACGGAAGAGCTTCGCGTTATGGTCTGGAGACCGCCACGGCTACAGGATCAGTGATTTCAGAGAAATCTTGTTCCGCCGCAGGGACGGTTGCGCGGCTGTGAAGAGCAGGGGATTGGACGATGGAGTGCTGGACAGTTGTAAATCAGGGAAGGTGTGAAGGAGTGTAATGAGCGATGAAATTTACGAAAATGCAGGGATGCGGGAATGATTATGTCTATATTGACGGTTTTCGGGAGAAGATTCCGGCGGCGGAAAAGCCGGGGCTGGCAAAGAGGCTCAGCGACCGCCACTTCGGGATCGGCAGCGACGGTGTGATCTTTATCAATCCGGCGGAGGATGCGGATTTCGAGATGGAAATGTATAACGCGGACGGCACCAGGTCTGAGATGTGCGGAAACGGTATCCGCTGCGTGGCAAAGTTTGTCTACGATAAAGGACTGACTGACTCGGAACATATCACTGTGGTCAGTGCAGGTCAGGTAAGGTATCTCAGCATGGTGATAGAGAGACAGCACCCCTGGGACAGGGGTGTGGTCAAAAGGGTGCGGGTGAATATGGGAAGCCCTGTCCTGGAGCCGGAAAGGATCCCCGTAAATCTGTGGGGCGGCTCCGAGGGAAAGACGCATGATCATGAGGGACAAGCGTGCGATAACGAGGGACAGGCGTGCGATAATGAAGAAAAGACGTGCAATGCTGTAATAAACGCACCCATCGAGGTAAAGGGGAAGCAATATCATATGACCTGTGTCTCCATGGGAAATCCCCATGCGGTCGTTTTCATGGACGGCGTGGAGGATCTGAGACTGGAGGAGATCGGGCCTTCCTTTGAAAATCATATATGCTTTCCCAAGCGGGTCAATACGGAGTTTGTGGAGATCCTGGACAGACAGCACGTGTTTATGCGAGTCTGGGAGCGGGGCGCAGGGGAAACGCTGGCCTGCGGCACAGGCTGCTGTGCGGTGGCGGTTGCCTGTGTGTTAAATGATTTGACGGATTCTGATATAACGGTTAAACTGTTAGGTGGGGAATTGCAGATTGAGTGGGACAGGGAGCAGGATCTTATCTACATGACCGGCCCTGCCGAGACTGTATATGAAGGGGAAATATAAGGAGGAAAGGCCATGTTTCAGGTAAATGAGAATTACTTAAAGCTTCCCGGAAGCTATCTCTTTTCCACAATCGGAAAGAAAGTGAACGCGTACAGCGCGGCGAATCCTGATAAAAAGATTATCCGACTGGGGATCGGCGATGTGACCCAGCCTTTGGCGCCGGCCATTATAGAGGCGCTTCACGGTGCGGTGGAGGAGATGGGCAGGGCGGAAAGCTTTCACGGATATGCGCCGGACCTGGGGTATGAGTTTTTGAGGAATGCCATTGCGGAAAATGATTATAAGGCGCGGGGGTGTGACATTGCCGCGGATGAAATCTTTGTGTCAGACGGGGCAAAGTGTGACTGCAGCAATATCCAGGAGATTTTCGGCTTGGAGAATAAGATTGCCGTCTGCGATCCGGTGTACCCCGTCTATGTGGACTCCAATGTCATGGCGGGTAGGACGGGCGTCTATGACCCGAAGGCGGAGACCTGGAGCGATGTGATCTACATGCCCTGTACGGCGGACAATCGTTTTACCCCCGAGCTTCCCAAGGAGACGCCGGACCTGATCTATCTCTGTTTTCCCAATAATCCCACCGGCGCCACCGTGACCAGGGCGCAGCTGCAGGAGTGGGTGGACTATGCCAACAAAGTGGGTGCGGTGATCCTGTATGATGCGGCATATGAGGCATATATTTCCGAGGAAGATGTCCCCCACAGCATTTATGAGTGTGAGGGGGCGAGAACCTGCGCCATTGAGATGCGCTCCTTCTCCAAGAATGCAGGCTTTACCGGTCTGCGTCTGGGATTCACCGTGATCCCGAAGGAGTTGAAGTGCGGAGATACAGCGCTTCATTCCCTTTGGGCGAGGCGGCACGGGACCAAATATAACGGTGCTCCCTACATTGTGCAGAAAGCGGGAGAGGCAGTCTACTCGGAGGCAGGCAGGGCACAGCTGAAGGAGCAGGTTGCCTATTACATGAATAATGCAAGTTATATAAAGGATGGCCTGAAAGCTGCGGGCTTCACTGTGTCAGGCGGCGTCAATGCGCCTTATATCTGGCTGAAAACGCCCGACAAAATGACCAGCTGGGAGTTCTTTGACTATCTGCTGGAGACGGTGAATGTGGTGGGAACGCCCGGTTCAGGCTTCGGCCCCAGCGGGGAGGGCTATTTCAGGCTGACGGCATTCGGAAGTTACGAGAATACAGTGGAGGCTGTGGACAGGATCAAGGGGTTGCAGCTGTGATATGATTCCCGCGGGCAATGAGCCAAGCCGGTGAAGTTGGAAGGTCAATGAAATTGACTTTGGTTTCGTATCCATATTGGTGAAAGATCTAAGAGGTGACAGGACAATGAAGAATAGGTCAAAAAAGATTATGTATGGAGTAACAAGTGTTTTGGTTTTGGTATCTATTCTTGTACTATATCGAACCCATCGGGCAGTTCCTTTTATGATGGACGATCTCTGGTATTCCACCATGCTGTTCGACGAAGAGACGCCGATTGCTTCTTTCTCCGATATCATAAAGAGTCAGGTGTGGCATTACTTCAATTGGGGCGGCAGAAGCCTGACCCATGGCATTCTGCAGATCACACTGCTGCTGGGGGAACATGCGGCAGACATCCTGAATGTGGTCATGACGCTGCTGTTGTCTGCGGTGGTCTGTGTGATGGCGAGGAACAAAAGGCTGCCTGCATTCTGGGCGGCCATGTCAATGATCCTTGGATTAAATGCCAACTGGAAGATGAGTATGTTCTGGCAGGCGGGAGCCGCAAACTACCTGTATATCACGGTCTTTATCCTGTTTTTTGCATGGTGTTATTTGAGGGAACTGCCAGAGAGAGGGAGAAAGGTATCTCCGGATGCGTTTGAACTTGCAAATGCTTCTGAGGCATTGGATGTATCTAAACCATTGGATGTACATGCGCCAAAGCGTTTATGGGGAATTACCCTGTGGATCATTCCCCTTGGTATTCTGGCAGGCTGGAGCAATGAGAATATGGGGCCGGCGGTATGGCTGTTAAGCCTTGCGGTGATCGTACTTGCTGTCAGGGAGAAGCACAGGCTGTATTCCTGGATGGTTTTGGGAAATCTCAGCTGCCTGGCAGGGAGTATTATGGTTATTATGGCGCCCGGCAATATCGTCCGCAGCGCCCGTGTGGAAAGCAATGAATACGGTCTTCTGTGGCAGTGTTTCCTGAGAGGATATGCGGAGAGCACTGCGGTAACGGTGCATCTGTTCCCTGCCCTGCTGGTGTTGGGTTTTCTGGTGGTGCTGTGCAAAGGCGTGCTGAAACGGGAGCTGGGGCGGAGGAACGTGCTGCTGCTGATCTGCGCGCTGCTGTCATGGGGCGCCATGGCGCTGTCCCCCCATTACCCTGACAGGGCTACTTTCGGGACTATGGTGCTGTTGGTCTGCGTAATCCTGTCCCTGGCGGGGAAGGTGCTGGATGTGAGAAAGGACCTGGCCTGGATGCTGTGGGGTGTAACCGCGTTGATCTGGCTGCGGGGCATGTATTACTGCGGGGAGTTCCTTGCGATCACCTGGGGGTGGATCAGATAAGCGACTGACCCAGGGAGGATTGAAAGACAGAATTATTGGGCATTTACAGGGAGAGAGCAGCTTATGGGCATGTTTTTGAACAGCAGATCTCCATTCGGGGAATACAGCTGGTACATTGTTGCATTAATCCTGAAGTAAATCAGTGCTTGATGTTTGCGTCAGCGC
>CANDMD010000015.1 GCA_947385725.1 uncultured Lachnospiraceae bacterium
GATCCTGAACTGTGACTGGAGTTCAGACGTGTGCTCTTCCGATCTAGGCAGATGCGGGAGGAGAATGCGGAAAGGCCGGTTGTATTGGTGGATTATCAGTGGGAACAGGCAGAGCAGGACGAGAAGCAGCAGCAGCTTCAGCGAAAATGGCAGCTGATCCGGGACTTTATGGAGCGGAATGGGTATGAACTGACTTGGCAGAACGACAGATTTGCTTTTTACGAATAGGTCATTGCGAAAGTCCGAATGAGAGTGATGCCTTTGTTCCATCCGCACAAAAACGAAACGAAGGTCGTTTTTGTGCGAATTGCCCAAAGTCTGTTTGCCAAATGAGGGTTTCGCAATTACCTGTTTTTACGAATAAGGAAAGGAACTGCTCGGAAGGCGCTTTGTGCCAGTGAAGTGCAAGGTTCCCGAAGGTTATGAATCAAATACAGCGGATAGAAAAAGAGGTCTGCAGCTTACAAAAGCTGCAGACCTCTTTTTTCGGCTTCCGCCATGGTATCCTCCGGCCAGAGGGAACTCTGTACCTCGCCGATATGCGCTTTGCGCAGGAAGAACATGCAGATGCGGGACTGGCCGATGCCGCCGCCGATGGTGTAGGGCACTTCCTCGTTGATGACCGCCTGATGGAAGGGCAGTTCGGCGCGCTCAGGGCATCCCGCCTTCTCCAGCTGTGACAGCAGGGCTTCACTGTCCACACGGATTCCCATGCTGGAAAGCTCCAGGGCGATATCCAGGACCGGATAGTATACAATGATATCGCCGTTCAGCTGCCAGTCGTCATAGTCCGGCGCACGGCCGTCGTGGGGCTCGCCGTTGTCCAGTTTATCGCCGATCTGCATGATGCAGACGGCGCCCTTTGCCTTGGCTATGTAATATTCCCGTTCCTTGGGTGTATAGTCGGGGAACATTTCCGCAAGCTCTGTGGTAGTGATAAAGAAGATATCGTGGGGCAGGATCTCTTCAATGTAATCGAAATGGATCGCCATGTACTTTTCTGTCTTGCGAAGCACCTTGTAGATGATGCGCACCGTATCCTTCAACGTGTCCAGGGTGCGGTCTTCCCTGCGGATGATCTTTTCCCAGTCCCACTGATCCACATAGATGGAATGGATATTATCCACATCTTCATCCCTGCGGATGGCGCTCATATCCGTGTAGAGCCCTTCGCCTGTGGCAAAGCCGTACTTTTTCAGGGCGTAACGCTTCCACTTTGCCAGGGAATGGACGATCTCGCCTTCCCTGCCGTCCTGATACTTGATGTCGAAAGAGACAGGGCGCTCCACGCCGTTCAGATTGTCATTCAGGCCGGAGGCCGGATCCACGAACAGGGGAGCAGACACCCTCAGGAGGTTCAGGCGTTCCGCCAGCAGGGACTGAAAGAAATCCTTTACCGTCTTGATCGCCACCTGGGTATCGTGCAGGTTTAATTCCGATTTGTAATCCTTGGGTAATTTTAAATTTGACATTTTTTGGTTTCCTTATTAATTTGAATTATTTTCATATATCATTTAACCGCTTTTTTCAATATTTTGCAATACTTTTTTTGGATCTGTTACCGTTTATGGGAAATAAATCTGCTTGCAAAAACAGAACGTATGTGCTAATATAGAACAGAACAGGCGTTCTGAGCGTAGAAGGAGGAGAGAAGTCGCTATGGAGTTTTTGACCGGGAGGCAGGAGATGCCTTTGATGGAAAAGCTGGGGATTCTGGCCAATTCGGCGAAATACGATGTGGCATGCACTTCCAGCGGCGTGGACCGTAAGGGGAACGGGGTGGATATGGGGAATTGTGTGGCGGCAGGTATCTGCCACAGCTTCAGCAGCGACGGGCGCTGTATTTCCCTTTTGAAGATCCTGCTCACCAACGAATGTATCTATGACTGTAAGTACTGCCTGAACCGCTGCTCTAACGATGTGCCGCGGGCGACCTTCACACCGGATGAGATATGCAGGCTGACAGTGGAATTTTATCGCAGGAATTATATAGAAGGGCTTTTCTTAAGCTCCGGTATCCTGAACAACCCTACCTTTACCATGGAGTTGATCTTTCGGACCATCTGGCTGTTGAGGAACCAGTACCGCTTTAACGGCTATGTCCATGTGAAAGCGATTCCCGGCGCAGATCCGGAGGTGATCCGGCGTACCGGATTCCTGGTCGACAGAATGAGCGTTAATCTGGAGCTGCCCACAGCGGAAGGGCTGCGCACCCTGGCGCCTAACAAGCACCGGAAAAGCATTCTCACTCCTATGCGGCAGATCCAGAACGGAATCACGGAGAACCGGAATGAACTGGTGCTCTATCGGAATGCGCCTACCTTCGTAGGAGGCGGGCAGGCGACACAGATGATCATCGGGGCGACGCCGGAGAACGATTATCAGATCCTGAATGTGGCGGAGAGCTTATACCAGAAATTCGACCTGAAAAGAGTTTTCTATTCCGCGTTTGTAAATGTCACCGGGGACAAGCAGCTTCCCGCCCTGCCGGGAGGACCGCCCCTGCTTCGGGAGCACCGCCTGTATCAGGCGGACTGGCTGCTGCGGTTCTATGGGTTTAAGGCCGAGGAGCTGCTGGACGAGAAGCGTCCCTTTTTCAATGTGATGCTGGACCCAAAGGAGGATTGGGCAGTGCGGCATCTGGAGCAGTTTCCGGTGGAGATCAACAAAGCTCCCATGGAGAGGCTTCTGAGGATTCCCGGTGTGGGGGTGAAGAGCGCCCGGAGGATTGTGGCGGCGCGCAGGAGCGCAAATCTTACTTTTGCGGATTTGAAGAAGATTGGCGTTGTTTTGAAACGGGCGTTATATTTTATCACCTGTAGTGGAAGGATGATGTATCCTGTAAAACTGGAGGAGGACTATATTGTCCGGAACCTGACGGAGGAGCAGGAGCGGATCCGGTTTGGAAGCGACGGTATGAGTTACCGGCAGATGTCCCTGTTTGACGTGGGTAGCTTTGAACAACCCGTGACAGCGGCGGACAGGATCCAGGCCGCCGTGGGACAGTTGTGAGAGGGAAGATTGAAGATTTCCGAGGAGAGGCAGGTTGCAATATGACAGTGTACAGATGTGAGGATTCCCTGGAAAGCATATTTACGGCGATTTATCTGGCCTATGAGGAGAAGCGGGATCATATGGACACTTACATCAGCCTGACGGATGAGCCGATTTTATTTGCGGAGGACGTATATGTGAAGCCGGATCAGGAGAAAATGAACAAGGTAATGCGTTCCCTGTACCGCATTTTTGGAGAGCAGGATTATATGTCCCTGTGTATGGCGCTTGCATCGGAAGATGAGGGGAAAGCACAGGCAGTATACCGGACCGTGGTGGACGGGCTTTTTGCCGGGCGCAGGGCGGGGCATCTGTTCGACAATCTCGCCAATGACCATGTGCACCGGGCATTTGCCATTGCCAGGGTAGTGGGCAGGGAGATAGGGCACCTGCGGGAGTTTGTGCGTTTTCAGGAATTGGACAACGGTGTTCTTTACGCCCGGATAGACCCGAAGAACAATGTGACAGCCTTTTTGATGCCGCATTTTTCAGACAGGCTGCCTCAGGAGAACTTTATGATCCGGGATGGGCAGAGAGGTCTTTTCGCAATACACCCGGCAGGAAAGCAGTGGTATCTGTTCTACGCCGGAGAACAGGAGACGGAACCTGCACTCAGGATATCGGAGGAAGAACAGGAATATCAGGAACTTTTTCGATATTTCTGCCATAAAATAGCCATTGAAGAGCGAAGGAATCTGAAACTGCAACAGAATATGCTTCCCCTGCGGTTTCGGAAAAATATGACAGAATTCAGGGATAATAAGTAAAATGCACAAAAAATACGGTTTTTTGGACAAATATTTTGAAAAATTATTGACTTTACAATTAGAAATTTAGGGATATAATGATTAAATATAGAAGCAGGAAACAGACAGCTTAAGATTTAGAAAGGATGGTTAACATGGTTAAGACAATTCGTTTGACACCCGATGTTGTCCAGCATTTTGTGGACGTAGCTTCCAAGTGTGACTTTGACATTGATATCTCATATAACAGATATATAGTGGATGCCAAATCGTTTTTAGGAGTGTATGGACTGAATTTCGATCATCCGCTGAAAGTCTCCTATGACGGTTATAACGAGGATCTTGAGGAAATGTTGAAGCAGCTGGCGGTAGCCTGCTAGTACATCGTTGCGTTAATCCTGAAGTAAGCCAGTGCTTGGTGTTTGCGTCAGCGCAAGGCGGTCAAATTGCTAAAGCAATTGTTGACTGACAACAACGCAGCGATGTGAGAACAGCGAGTGCTGATTACTCAGGAATTAATGCAATGATGTGCCAGTACACTGTATCAATGGCGTTCAGCGCACCGGCGCCGGCTTGTCTGACTGAATGCCCCGAGAAAGCAAATTGACTCCCTATGCAGGATAGAGTACTATCTTCATAGGGAGTTTTGTATTGACTCGGACAGCAAAAGGGAAAAGGAGGGGACAAGCGGATATGGGAACCGAGATCGCTCGAAGAAAACCGGATAACGGCTCTGTGGAAACAGTCCTTCCCCCGATGGAAATCAGGGTTTCGGTCAGAACCCTGGTGGAGTTTATCCTGCGGCACGGGGACATTGACAACTGGCATCATGTTTCTTTGGACAACGCCATGCAGGAGGGCGGGCGTATCCACCGCATGATCCAGCGCAGGATGGGAGCGGAATATGAGGCAGAGGTTACGCTCCGCTATACGATGCCAACGGATCAATATGTCCTGGTGGTGGAAGGGCGCGCAGACGGCATTATCCATCATGAGGGACAGGTGATCATAGACGAGATCAAGGGTACTTACCGTGACCTGGAGAAGATGAAAGCCCCAATGCCACTGCATATTGCGCAGGCAAAGTGCTATGCCTATATCTGCGCCCTGAAGGAGGAACTGAAAGAGATCAGGGTGCGTATGACCTATTGCAATATGGAGACGGAGCAGCTGCGCTATTTCCATGAGGATTATACCTTTCAGCAGCTGGAGAACTGGTTCGGGGATCTTGTGGAAGCCTATCGGAAATGGGCGGATTATTCCTGCGGCTGGCAGCGGATCCGACAGCAGTCCATAACCGGCCTGGAATTTCCATTTCCCTACAGGGAGGGGCAGAAGGAACTGGTGGCAAATGTCTACCGCACCATTTATCATAAGAAGAAACTGTTCCTGGAGGCGCCCACCGGAGTGGGAAAGACCATTTCCACCGTTTATCCTGCCGTTCAGGCTATGGGGCAGGGAATGGGGGAGAAGCTTTTCTACCTGACGGCCAAGACCATTACCAGGACAGTGGCGGAGGAGGCTTTTGCGCTGCTCCGGGAAAAAGGGCTGCATTTCAAGAGCGTGATTCTGACGGCAAAGGAAAAAAGCTGCTTTATGGAACGGACGGAGTGCAATCCGGAATATTGCCCCTACGCAAAGGGACACTATGACAGAATCAATGACGCTCTGTATGAACTGCTGACCTCGGAGGAAAGCTTCGGCAGGGAGCAGATCGCGGAGTATGCGGAACGGCATCAGGTCTGTCCGTTTGAAATGTGTCTGGACATGAGCCTGTTTTCGGATGCTGTCATCTGCGATTATAACTATCTGTTTGATCCCCATGTATACTTAAAAAGGTTTTTTGCGGAGGGCAACGGCGGAAAGTACATCTTTCTGATAGATGAGGCACATAATCTGCTGGAGCGAGGCAGGGAAATGTACAGCGCCTCTCTCTATAAGAATACTTTCCTGGAGATCCGCAGGGAATTGAAACAGACAATCCTGTCAGAAACATTAAACCCCTTAAAAAATAAAGAGATTTTCGGACAAATGACGTTGAATGTGACAATAACGTCAGATTTGCAGGCAGAACCTGAAGAGATTGACCGGATCAGTACTGAAAAGCTTCACGGGGGCAGGAGTATTCTGGTCCGTCAGGGCTATGCTGCCAAGACGGTCTATCATATGGAGAAGTGCAACGAGGAACTGCTGGCGTTGAAGCGGGAATGCGACGGCTGGCGGACTGTGGAGGGGATAGACGGCTTTGTAAAGCATCTGATGCGTCTCCATGCCGTCATGGAGGAATATCTGTCGGAGCAGGAGGAAGAACAGCTTCCGGTGAGGGAGCAGCTGCTTGATTTTTACTTTGATATCAGGCATTTCCTGGAGATGTATGAACTCCTGGATGAACATTATGTCAAATACACCCAGCTGGGGGAGGATGGCGACTTTCTGATAAAGCTCTTCTGTGTCAATCCGGCGGAAAACCTGAAAAACTGTATGTTGAAGGGGCGAAGCACCATTCTGTTTTCCGCTACCTTCCTGCCGGTTCAGTATTATAAAAAGCTGTTGGGCGGGGAGGAGGAGGACTACGAGGTCTATGCGAAGTCTGTGTTTGATCCGGAAAAGCGGGCATTGTTCCTCGCCAGTGATGTGACCAGCAAATACACCAGGCGTTCTGATACGGAATATTATAATATCGCCCGTTATATTAATGAGATCGTGAAGAACAGGCATGGAAACTATATGGTTTTCTGCCCATCCTATGCATTTCTGCACACAATATATGATATATATATGGAGCAT
This sequence comes from uncultured Lachnospiraceae bacterium, assembly GCA_947385725.1. Taxonomy (GTDB): domain Bacteria; phylum Bacillota; class Clostridia; order Lachnospirales; family Lachnospiraceae; genus Acetatifactor. The sequence continues at coordinate 6,588 of CANDMD010000015.1, forward strand.
TTCGCGGATGAGGGAAAGGAATGTGTCCTGCAGGGCGAGTATATGAGTGAGGGCGACAGGGAGGATTTTCTCTCCCGTTTCCGGGGGAATGAGGAATGTGACCTGCAGGCCGCGGTGGAAATGGAGATCGAGGAGGAAGAGGACATGATCCTTATCGGCTTCTGTGTGTTGGGAGGGATTTTCAGCGAGGGAATCGACCTGAAAAATGACAGCCTGATCGGAGCCATCATTGTAGGCACGGGACTGCCCCAGGTCTGTAGTGAACGGGAGATATTGAAGGGTCATTTTGACGCGGAGGGGGATAACGGGTTTGACTACTCCTACCGCTATCCCGGCATGAACAAGGTACTGCAGGCCGCGGGAAGGGTGATCCGTACGGTGGAGGACGTGGGGATCATTGCCCTGCTGGATGAGCGTTTTTTGCAGATGTCCTACCGCAGGCTGTTCCCCAGGGAGTGGGAGCACTTTGAGACGGTGACGGTGGATAACGTGGCGAAGCGCGTGGAACGATTCTGGGATTCCTGGTTATAATAGTGTGAGATAAGATATTTCACAATCCTGATTTGAGTGCCCGCTATTGCGGGCAGATGGGAGTTAGCGTGAGAAGAACTTCCAATTGCCTTTGGCAATTTTTGCTCAACGGCAGAGTTTTGACATGGAATTAGAACGAAATAACAAAATTGTGGAACTGACAGTCAGATTGTGGTGGAACTGACAGCCACATTGTGGTAAAATGACAGAGGTGTAACTGTGGATAACTTTGTGGATTTGGTGGATTTTTCCTTAATTTTTTCTAAAAAAGTGACACGGATATTCATTTTATCCACAAAAGACAGCTGCAAGATATCCTTCATAGTACTGGATCAGTCAATGAAGGGCCTGCAACTTAACAAGGAGCCTTAAGGGAGACTGGACAAGAGGACTTGCCAGGGAGACTGGACAAGGGAGTCTTAATAAAGAATCCTGACAGGAAATCTGGAGGTTCCAGGGCAAAATGAGGCATGAGAGGAGAATGAATATGTGGGCGTACGAAAGTGTTTTTTATCAGATTTATCCTTTGGGGTTCTGTGGAGCACCCTTTGAGAATGACGGTGTGCTGGAGCATCGGATCTTGAAGGTGCTGGACTGGATTCCCCATATGAAGAAACTGGGAGTGGACGCGATCTACTTTTCCCCTGTCTTCGAATCCGATACGCACGGATACAATACAAGGGATTACCGCAGGCTGGACACCCGTCTCGGCACCAACGAGGATTTTAAAGAGGTCTGTGGAAAGCTTCATGAGAACGGGATCAGGGTTGTGCTGGACGGCGTGTTCAATCATGTGGGAAGAGGCTTCGGGCCTTTTCAGGACGTGGTGAAGAACCGGGAGGGCTCCCGTTATACCGGCTGGTTCCATCGCATTGATTTTGGCGGCAATTCCAACTATAATGACGGTCTCTGGTATGAGGGCTGGGAGGGCAATTACGACCTGGTGAAGCTGAACCTGCGCAATGGGGATGTGGTCGATTATCTGCTGGACAGCGTGAAATTCTGGGTGGAGGAATTTGGCATCGACGGCCTGCGCCTGGATGTGGCGTACAGCCTGGATGAGGACTTCGTGCGCAGGCTGAGAAGCTTTACGGACGGATTGAAGGAAGATTTCGTGCTGATCGGGGAGATGCTTCACGGCGACTACAACCGCATGATGAATGACAGCATGCTGCATTCCGTCACCAACTATGAGTGCTATAAGGGATTGTACAGCAGTTTTAACAGCATGAATATGTTTGAAATCGTCCATTCCCTGTTGAGACAGTTCGGACCGGAGAACTGGACGCTCTACAAAGGAAAGCATCTGTTATCTTTCGTGGATAACCATGATGTCACCAGGGTGGCAAGTATTCTTGCCAATGAGAAGCACCTGCCCCTGATCTATGCCCTCCAGTTCGGGATGCCGGGTATTCCCTGTGTCTACTATGGAAGTGAATGGGGCGCAAAGGGCGAGAAATCCCAGGGAGATCCCGCGCTCCGCCCCTGTTTCGGGGAGCCTGTGTGGAATGGGCTGGGCGAGTGGATCAGCAGGCTGGCGGAGGCGAAAAAGTATTCCGAGGCTTTGAATTACGGTACATTCCGTTCTGTTCTCCTGACTAACAGGCAGTGCATTTTCGAGAGAAAGACCGATCAGGAGAGAGTGCTTGTAGCGATCAATGCAGACGGGGAGGACTTTGACGCCCACTTTGACGCGGGCTGCGGCACTGCGGTGGATCTGATCAGCGGCGCGGAACATGACTTTGGCGGAGGCAGCAGGCTTCCCGCCTACAGCGCATATTTCTGGAAGATGGAGAGATAAGCCGCCGATGCTGTCGCAGAGTGGACATCCGACATCTTTAGGATTTCTTTAGAAAATATTTGACAAATATATATTGACACATAATATTATATGGCATATAGTATTCTCATCAGCTGAGATATTATATGCCATATATTATTATATGACAGAAAACGGGAACCCTAAAACAGTCTCGGAGCGGAAAGCCCGGAGACGACAATGGAATAGGAGAGATGACATGGTATTTAACACAGGTTCGGCTCTTCTGGATGCCATTGTGCTGGCTGTTGTCTCTAAGGAGCCGGAAGGAACCTACGGGTACAAGATTACACAGGATGTGCGACAGGTCATTGAACTGTCCGAGTCCACACTTTATCCGGTGCTTAGGAGGCTGCAAAAAGACGAATGTCTGGAGGTATACGACAGGGAGTGTGCCGGCAGAAACAGGCGTTATTATAAGGTGACCAGCAGAGGCTGGGCACAGCTCAGGCTCTATGAGAGCGAATGGCGCAGGTATTCAGATAAGGTTACAGGTCTGTTCGAGGGCAGAACGGACATCATTTCAAGTGAGGGAAAGGATAACCCGGAAGGGAGTGGGAATTGATTATGAACAGAGTTGATTTTATGAAACAGTTGGAAAGTCTGCTTCAAAATATTTCTCCTGGGGAGCGCGAGGAGGCGTTACAGTATTATAATGAATATTTTGATGACGCGGGTGCGGAAAATGAGCAGGCAGTCATCGAAGCGCTGGGAAATCCGGCGAAGGTGGCGGAAAATATCAAGAGAGACATCAACGGCAGAGGTGATGCAGGAAGCCAGAGGCCTCAGAACAGGGCAGTGATCCAATATCAGCAGACTGCCACCAGCACACAGCAGAGTCCCCAAAAGGAGAGCATACCTACATGGGCGTTGGTGCTCATCATCATCGGAGCAATCCTTCTCTCCCCGGCGGCTCTTGGAATTGTCGGCGGAGGGCTTGGTACACTTGTGGGCATCATTGTGGGATGGTTCGCGCTGATCTTCGGCTTCGGCGTTACGGCGCTTGCACTGTTTGTCGTACTGCTGGTGCTGCTTGTCGTAGGCATCATGTGTATGTGGGCAGATCCTCTGGCGGGGGTGGCGCTGCTGGGCGGCGGCCTGGTGTGCGGCGCGCTGAGTATCCTGTTCTTCATGCTGACAGTGGCTATGGCCGGCATTGTCACACCGGCGGTTTTTAAAGGAATATGCAAGCTGTTTAACAAACTGTGTAAAAATTGATGAAGCGGGCAGGGAGGAATGGAAATGAAAAGATTTATGAAAGGCTGCGGATATACGGCACTTGTACTATTTGTTATAGGTTTTGTACTTGCCACGGTGGCAAGCTCCATCAGAGGCAGGACCGCCATTGAGGATGTGGTGGAAAGCGTCACTGGAGGACGCGTCAATCTTCGCTTAAATCCTTTTTCGATCGGGCGGGGAATCTATGTGAACGATCATGACCTTGTGGGATGGGTGGACGATATGGAGATCCTGGATGAGGTTGACTATATCATAGATGAAAACATCGGATTTGACAGTCACTATAACATTCTGAAGGGCAGTGTGGAGAGATTCAGCCTGGGAAACAGCAGCAATATCAGTGAACTGGACTTTGAGATAGGCGCATGCAGCTTCACCACAGAACCATCCCCGGACGATAATTTCTATCTGGAAGCGGAGTATGCCGGAAAGCTGCAGAGTTACGTGGAGGACAGGACGCTTTATATCCGGTCCACGGCATCGGTCAACCATTGGAATGACCTGCACGGATGCCAGGTCATCCTGTATGTTCCGGAGGGCGCTGCCTTTGACGATGCAGAGATCGAGGTGGGTGCAGGGAAACTGGAGTTTGACGACCTGCAGGCCGTGGAGGTATCACTGTCGGCAGGAGCCGGGGAGATCCGGTTGGACGGTTTAATGACAAACGAGCTGGAGGTTAGCCTGGGAATGGGTCAGATAACGATTGACGAAGCGGTCATGGGCAAGCTGGACGCTGAGATCGGCATGGGGGAATTTGTAGCGCGGGGAACCCTGAACGGTGACGCGGACGTGGAATGTTCCATGGGGAATGTTTCCCTGACGCTGGACGGAAATCAGCTTGATTTCAATTATGAACTCTCCAAGGCATTGGGAAACGTGACCCTGGGCAATTCTTCCAGCGGCGGTTTCTCCAGTGAAAGGTATCTGGATAACGGCGCGATAAAGACCATCGTTGTAGACTGCGCCGTTGGGAATGTGACAATCCGGTTTGCGGATTAAGAAGCGGAAAGAGTGAAGCGCAGGTTCGAAAACCTGCGCTTCTGAACTGCTGCAAATATTCGTAACAGTTCAGCCCACGCCATTCACAAAGCCGCACCTGCGGTGCTTTCCGCAGCTTCGCAGCTATCTTTGCTCATAAGACGGCGTTCCCTCAGCCGACATAATCAGCCGAAAATTCGTGCGAGCACGATTTTGACTGCTCATATCGGCTGGCTGAACTGTTACAAATATTTCTGGAAAGATTAAGTTATGAATTGGCAAAACCATACAATTTGTGATACAATATCCCCAAAGGGCAGGGTGCTCTCTGTCCGTCATAAGAATATTGGGAAGGGGTAGTGCAATGAATCAGGTAGTATGGAAAGATTTTTATAAGATCGGCGTGGACTTTATTGATAAAGAGCACAAGGAACTTTTTTCAAGGATGAATAAGCTGATCAAACTTAGTGAAAATGAAGAGAAAACTGAGTGGGCCTGTCGGGAAGGCGTAAAATATGTGAAACACCATACAGAGGAGCATTTTGAACACGAAGAGGCCTATATGCGGTCAATCAACTATGCCGATTATGACATACATAAGCGTCTTCATGATAATTTCCGTTATACGACATTGCCGGCGCTGGAAGAGGAACTGGAGGAGACCGGATATAGCGAGGAGTCCATCCGTCATTTCCTCGGCGTCTGCATCGGCTGGATGGTTGCCCATACCCAGATGGAAGATCAGGCGATTGCGGGAAAGACGGTAAACAAATGGAAGGATCTGCCTCAGGAGGAAGAGAAGAACGCCCTGGAAATGACGATTCAGCGGCTCGCACAGGAAATGTTCCGCCTGAAAGCGAAGCTGATCAGCGGACAGTTTGCCGGGGAAGATTTTGGGAAAATGGTATGCTGCCGTTTCCTGTACAAAGGAAGCAGGAACGAGAAATGGGAAGTTACCTTTATATATGAAGAAAGGCTCCTGCTGAAGATCATAAGCGACATATTGAATGCGGATTACCCGAAGGTGGACGATATGGTTCTCAACGTCACCAGATATCTCTCCAGACAGTTCCTGGAGAAAGTCAGGGAAAGTTTTCCGGCCATGGATTTCATGGAACTGGAAAAGGAATGCCTGTTGACCCATGAGCAGCTGGTGAATTCCTTTGGGCGGAAGCAGCCTGCCTGCAGCCTGCTGTTTGCCACCGGCGGCCAGGGGTATTTTGCATTTTGCGCGTCAAGCGCCGATTCGATCCATGGCAAATTTACAACAGAGATCAACAGCCAGAATGCCATGTCCGCAGTGCAGGAATATCTGGTGAAAGAGAAAGAGGAAAATACGGAGCGCAGAAAGAAAATCCTTGTGGTGGATGACTCTGACTTTATGCGCAGCAGAATGACCCAGCTGCTGGAGAAGGATTATGATACGCTGGAGGCAAGTTCCAGCATCTCTGCGATCAAGAAGATAGCCGTCAACCGTCCGAATCTGGTTCTTTTGGATTATGAAATGCCCGTCTGCGACGGGAGACAGGCTCTGGAAATGATCCGTTCTGATGCGGATATTGCGGACATTCCGGTTATGTTCCTGACAGGCAAAGGGGACAGGGAGAGCGTGAAAAAGGTTATGGCGCTGAAGCCGGAAGGCTATCTCTTGAAGACGATGTCGGAAGAGAGTATCAAGAAAATGATTGATGACTTTTTTGTGAAAAGGGACGAGGAGCAGAAAAAAGGCAGAAAATAAAAAAGGCAGACAATAATGGAAAAAGGCGGTGAATATCCCGCCTTTTTCCATGCTTATACTTTCCTGCCCGCTTTGGCGGGCATTGATTCACTTTTGATCCTTTACGGGAGAGACTTCTACAAACAATCCTGCCTTTCTCAGCGCCGGACGCAGGGCGAGGTAAAAGGCGGAAGCAGCGATCACCGCTACTACTGCGTTGACACTGGTGGTGACGGTTGCCATCTTGGCCAGGGCGGAGGCGATATCCTGGGGGACGCCCAGCAGATAGGTTTTGTAGAAATATCCTACCAATGGATCCGCTACCACGTTAAAGCCCATACCGCACACGCTGGCCAGTACGGTGACGCCGGCCACGTATTTCGGGGAATGGTCGCGGCTGACCCGGAAGCACTTGTGCGCCACCAGCCCCACGATCAGTCCGATGCACAGTTTCAGGAAGAACGTCTTGGGGGCGCTGGTGACATAGGAAGTGGTCAGGTCGCCGATGGTCATGCCCACTGCTCCCGCCAGGCCGCCCCAATAACCGCCTATGAGCAGGGCAGCCAGGACGCAGAAGACATTGCCGAAGTGAAAGGACGTCTTCTCAGGTCCCACAGGAATGTCGATCTTAAAAAAAGCAAACCCGATATAGCAGAGAGCCGCAAGAAGTCCCGCCTGTGCCAGCCGTTTTACATTGTCTCCCGCCGGGGCAACGCCTGCAACGGCATTGTAAATTCCCTTAATGGTCAGCAGGATCGCAAAAAATAGCAAGATCAGGCTGTAGGAGTAGGGACGTTCCAGGGATAGCTTTTCAGCGGACAGAGCATCTTTCTGTGCGTTCAGGGCATCCAGGTCGCCTGCGGCGGAGCCTGATTCAATGGCGGAGATCTGCTTTTTCACCTCTGATAGCGCGCTGCCTGTGGCAACCGATTCCTGATAACTGTTATTGTATGTGTATACTGCCAGGAGGATTGAGACGATCAACAGGACCGCCCCTACGACCAGCATTCCATAACTCCGTTTCTTTTCCGTATTTCTTTCCATAATTATTGCACCTTTCTCTTTCATCATTTCCATGGATTAATAGCAGTATACAGAAGGAGTGGATTGTTAAAAAGTACCAGAACACAACTTTTTTACCATGCCAGTTTGAATTTCATCAGCATATTCCAGGAATAGCCGGTGCTCTCTTAGCAAAATTTGCTCACTGGAAAGCAAAGATTAGAGAGAAAACTGCGAAAGCCAATGATAAAGTGATAGAAAGGGAAACCCTGACCAGAGGAAATCTGACAGGAAAAATCTAATAGGAGAAATCTAATAGGAGGGCAGCAATATGCAGAAGACAGATTGGACACAGCTGTGGCTGAAGTATGAGAAAAAGCGGGATTTCGGAAACGGCGCATACGTCGCAAAGGCGGCGCTGAAAGGATTTTCCGCGGAAAACAGGGTCATTGCCCATGCGCTGGAGGAATTAAATAACGGCATCTATGGAATGCTGGGAGTCACCGTGCGCATGGTGTCAGACCCGGGGGAGGCTTCCCTTGTGCTGGTAAACAGCAACGACAGAAAGAAAGAAGGCTTCTCCCTGCGGGAACAGGAGGGCGTGCTGACCCTGTCGGCGGCGGACGAAAATGGCCTTCTGTATGGCGTATTCCATCTGCTGCGTCTGATTGCCATGGAGAAGCCCCTGGAAGGGATCCGGCAGGTGGTCGATCCGGATGATCCCCTGCGTATGTACGATCATTGGGATAACATGGACGGAAGCATAGAGAGGGGCTATTCAGGCGAATCTTTTTTCTTCCGGCAGGACGAGATATTGGTGAACCGGCGAACCAGGGATTATGCACGATTTGTGGCAAGCATCGGGATCAACGGCGTGGTCATCAACAATGTGAACGTAAAACAGGCGGCCACATGGCTGATCACGGAACGCTATTTTAAGGTTCTTGCCGCCCTGTCCGAGATCTTTGCGGATTATGGGATCAGGCTTTATCTGTCCCTGAATTATGCGGCTCCCCTGGAGCTGGGCGGACCGGACAGCGCGGATCCGCTGAATCCTGAGGTGCGCCATTGGTGGGAGCGGAAGATGGAGGAAGTGTTTGCGGAGATTCCCAATCTGGGAGGATTCCTGGTGAAAGCGGACTCCGAGGGACGTCCGGGGCCCTTCACCTACGGGCGAACCCAGGCGGAGGGTGCGAATATGCTGGCAGATGCGGTGAAGCCTTTCGGCGGTATCATTATCTGGCGCTGCTTTGTGTACAACTGCACCCAGGACTGGCGGGATCAGAAGACGGACCGGGCGAGGGCGGGATATGATAACTTTATAGCCCAGGACGGCGATTACCGTGACAATGTGATCCTGCAGATCAAGAACGGTCCCATGGATTTCCAGATCAGGGAGCCGGTGTCGCCTTTGCTGGGCGGTCTGAGGAGGACGAACCAGATGCTGGAGGTCCAGGTGGCGCAGGAATACACGGGACAACAGATAGACATCTGTTATTTAATTCCGCTGTTTAAGGAGGTGCTGGATTTCCACACCTGCTGTGGGGAAGTATGCGACACGGTTTCGGATCTCATCAGCGGCAGGACTTACGGAAATACAAACACAGGCATTGCGGCGGTGTGCAATACCGGCGATGACGGGAACTGGACGGGGAATGATCTGGCGGCGGCCAACTTTTACGGCTTTGGGCGCCTGGCCTTCTGCCATGGGCTGGACCCGGAGGAGATTGCGGAGGAATGGATTCGTCTGAGCCTCTCCAATGACGCGGATGTGGTGGAGAAGGTGAAGGGGATCCTTCTGGGCTCCCGCAGGACATATGAGAAGTACACCTGTCCCCTGGGGATCGGCTGGATGGTTGCGCCGAACACCCATTACGGCTGTAGTGTGGACGGCTATGAGTATTCCCGGTGGGGAACCTATCACAGGGCGGATCACCTGGGGCTGGGAGTGGACAGGAGTTCCCGCGGGACGGGGTATGCGCAGCAATATCATGAGCCCAACGCTTCCATGTACAATGAACCGGAAACCTGTCCGGAAGAACTGCTGTTATTTTTCCATCATGTTCCCTATACCCATCGGCTGAAATCGGGAAAGACTCTGATACAGCATATCTATGACACCCATTTCGAGGGCGTGGCAGAGGTGGAGGAAATGATCAGGGTCTGGGAAAGCCTGGAGGGAAAGGTTCCGGAAAGCGCCTACCGGACAGTCAGGGAACGCTTTGACAGACAGCTGTATAATGCCAGGGAATGGCGGGATCAGGTAAATTCCTATTTTTATCGCAAGAGCGGGATTGAGGACGAGCAGGGCAGGGAGATCTACTGAGGAAGCGCTTTGCCGAATGATTCTGTGACGATAGTTATTTTTATATGGCACTGTAGGGAGTACCCGAAAAAACCGGAAGAGAAACGGTATGAAGCTTTAAAAATAATCGGGCCGAGAAGGGGAAAGGATATAATATGGGAGCAAATGTGGTTTCTTTTGATCAGGGGTGGGAATTTTGCAGGACAGAGCTTTCTGTCGGCCTGGAGGAGGCGCTGGCGGCAGCGGATCTGTTCCGGCCGGTGGAGATCCCTCACGACTGGCTGATCCATGATGTGAAAAATCTGTATCAGGACGGCTGCGGCTGGTATCGCAAACGGTTCCGGCCCAGGGTCAACGGCGGGCCGGTCATCCTGCGGTTTGACGGCGTATATATGGATTCCACCGTCTACGTCAACGGCGGGAAGGTGATGGACTGGAAGTACGGATATTCCACCTTTGACGCGGATATCACAGAGGCGTTGGGGGCGGGGGACAATGAAGTCATAGTCCGGGTCAGATTTCAGGCGCCCAACAGCCGCTGGTATTCCGGAGCGGGTATTTACCGCAGGGTGTGGCTCAAATGCTGCGGAAGAGCCTGGCTGCCTCTGGACGGTACTTACGTGACCATCCGGCCCTGCGGTACTGCGGACCGTTTCCTGCTGGAGGCCCGGACGGAGACCGGGGGAGAGACGGAAAACTGCTTTCTGCGGTACAGTCTGTGGAAGGACGCGAAAAAAGTGCGGGATCTGGCAGTGCTTCCCTGCGGGGAACCCCTGCGCACAGAGGTGGAGCAGCCTCTTCTGTGGGATGTGGAGGATCCCCAGTGCTATGAATTGCTGGTGGAGCTCTGCGGGCAGCCTGAAACAGGGAAGGAATCGCCCGGCGCAGGGAAAGAAGAAACTGGCACAGGAAAGGAATCGCCCGGCGCAGGGGAAACACATGCTGTCATGGACTGGGATCGTATCACCATCGGTTTCCGCAGGATCACATTTGACTCTGATAACGGGTGTTTCTTAAATGGCAGGAATCTGAAAATCCACGGTGTCTGTGAACATCACGACCTGGGATGCCTGGGCGCGGCATTTCACGGGGGAGCCATGGCGCGGAAGCTTCGGATGCTGAAGGCCATGGGGGTAAATGCCATTCGGACCAGCCATAACATGCAGGATCCGGAATTTATGGAACTGGCTGACCGCATGGGATTCCTGGTGGTGGACGAGGCCTTTGACATGTGGGAGAGGCCGAAGACAACATATGATTACGCCCGTTTCTTTCAGGAATGGTTTCGAAGGGATGTGCGAAGCTGGGTGCGCCGCGACCGCAATCATCCCTGTGTCATGCTATGGTCCATCGGCAATGAGATCTACGACACCCATGCACAGGAGCGGGGGCAGGAGATAACGAGACAGCTGGCGGCTGAGGTCAGGGAGCACGATCCGGAGAAGAACGCGCCGGTTACCATAGGCTCTAATTACATGGCCTGGGAAAACGCGCGGAAATGCGCCGATATTGTAAAGTTTGCAGGGTACAATTACGGGGAGAAATATTATGAGGAGCAGCACAGGGAGCATCCTGACTGGATCATGTACGGCAGCGAGACGGCGTCCCTGGTGCAGAGCAGGGGAATCTATCATTTCCCGCTGAAACAGCCCCTCCTCGCGGAGGAGGACGAACAGTGTTCCGCGCTGGGCAATTCCGCCACAAGCTGGGGGGCGAGAAGCCTGGAAAAATGTATAGCCGGAGACCGTGAAGGATATATTTTCGGGCAGTTTCTGTGGACCGGCTTTGATTATATCGGAGAGCCCACACCCTACCACACGAAAAATTCCTATTTCGGGCAGATTGACACGGCAGGCTTCCCGAAGGATGCGTACTATGTGTTCCAGGCGGCGTGGACGGATCCCGAAAAAGCGCCCATGGTGCATCTGTTTCCCTACTGGGACTTCAATCCCGGACAGAGGATCGATGTGCGGGCCTGTACCAACGGCGCTGCGGTGGAGCTGTTTGTAAACGGGGTTTCCCGGGGCAGGCAGGCCGTCGGCCATGCAAAGGAAGAAAAGCTTCTGGGGGACTGGCAGGTGCCTTATGAGCCGGGAATGATCACGGCCATAGCCTATGACAAGGAAGGGCGGGAGATTGCCAGGGAGAGCCGCAGCTCCTTCGGGGACAGTCATGCCATACAGCTGACAGCGGACAGAGAGGTGCTGCGGATAGACGAAAATGAGCTGTGCTTTCTCACGATCCGGACGGTGGACAGGCGGGGAAACCCCGTGGAGAATGCGGCGGATTATGTGCGGGTGGATATCGCCGGGCCGGGCAGGCTGCTGGGCATGGACAACGGAGACAGCACGGACTATGACCAGTATAAGACCAATGTGCGGAAGCTGTTTTCCGGAAAGCTGCTGGCGGTGATCGGCAGTGCCGGGGAAGAAGGCGAGATCAGGGTCTCCGTCACCGGGGAGGGGCTGGAACCCGCCCGGATTGTTCTGCGCGCCTGTCTGGCATCCCATCGTGCATCCGCAGGGAAGCGGCTGAATCCGGCGGAAACCAGGTCGGAAAGCATGCCGGGCGGGGGACAGGAAAAGGGGCAGGCCTTCTGTGGCGAAGCTTCCTGTCCCGGCGGCTTCGGGGAAGGGGCGCGGACGGACGCCGGGGCACAGACAAGGCGGCATCCCGTCCGAAAGGTGGAGCTTTGTGCGCCGGAGGGACAGTGCATCACGAAAGAAAAAAGCGCCCTTGCAGTGGAAGCGGTGGTTTATCCTCCAGCGGCGGAGCCGGAGCTGGTCTGGAAAGCTGTGAACGAGAGCGGTATTGAGATTGGATATGCCAGTGTCAGGGAGGCATCTGCGCAGGACGGTGTTTCAGGACGGGAATCCGCAGGAGCGGCGGGAAGAGCCTCTGTATGCAGGGCTGTGCTCACGGCCTGGGGCGACGGCAGGTTCTATGTCCGCTGTATGGCCAGGGAAGGAGGCAGGGTCACGCTGATCTCCCAGCTGGAGTTTCAGGCGCAGGGGCTGGGTCGGGCATTTCTGAACCCTTATGAACTGGTCTCCGCCGGATTGTACACGGATACCCTGGGAGAGATCGGAAACGGCAACGAAAAGGGGATCGCCACCGCCAGGGACGGCGTCAGCGGCGTGGTCTATGAGGGCATAGATTTCGGGGAATTTGGTTCGGATGAAATCACGCTGCCTGTGTTCGCGCTGTCCGACGGGGAATACCCCATTGAGATCTGGCTGGGAAAACCCTGCGAACCGGACAGCCGTCTGCTGGACACTGTGATCTATCAGAAGCCTTCCATATGGAATACGTACCAGGAGGAGACCTACAGACTGCCGGAGAGGATCAGAGGAATCGCGGCGCTGGGGTTTGTGATGCGGGCGAAGGTGCATCTGAAGGGTTTCCGGTTTACCAGGCTGGAGAAGGCGTATGAGCGTTTGTGGGCGGCGGAGGCGGACAGTGTGTACGGCGACAGCTTCCGGAGGGAAGACAGGGCCGTCCGCGATATCGGCAATAATGTAACCCTTGTCTATGAGAACATGGATTTCGGGGAAAGCGGAACGGAAAGTGTTGTGATCTGCGGCCGCACGCCGCTGGAGCGGAACTCCATCCACATTCATTTTACGGATCAGCAGGGGGAGACGGCGAATCGCATCCTGGAGTTTGCCGGGGAAAACGGTGAGGAGACGGAGCAGGCTTTCGCCATCGAAAAGCTGACGGGCTGCGGCAGGGTGGAATTTATCTTCCTGCCGGGGAGCTGCTTTGACCTGATCTCGGTGCGGTTTGAAAGGGTATAGGATCCGCAAGAGCCGCACAAAACAGCCGTTTTGGGAGGATTACTCCTGAAACGGCTGTTTTTAGGATGCCAATGTCTACAGAAACGGATGTATCTGGGAGCTGAACAGATTCCGGTATTCGGAGGGAGTACAGCCCTTGACCTTTTTGAAGGTGCGGTTAAAGGTGGAGAGGCTGGAAAAGCCGGACTGCAGAGCCACCTCCGTGATGGAGTTGCCCGGTTTCAGCAGCAGGGTCTCGGCGGCCTTGATCCTGCGGTAGCACACATAGTCATAAAAATTATAGCCGGAACACTGCTTGAACAGCCGGGAGAAGTGGAACTTGGAAAACCCCGCCACATCGGCTATCTTTTCCAGTGTGATGTCCTCCGCGTAATGCTCATCCAGATAGTCGAAGACCGTGTTGAATTTTTCTGTCAGATCCTTCTGGCGCGCCTCGCTGACAGAGTTGCTTCCTGTCATGTCCTCCACGGATATACGGTATCTCACATAATTGACAAAAAATGCCAGAAGGTGCGAGTAGATCATCATGTCCCGCAGACTGTCATTGCTGAAATAGTCGCGGCACAGCTCGGATATCAGGGTGGCTTCCTCCTTATAAATGGGCCTGCAGCTGCCTTTGTTGATCAGCACCGGCTGAGACAGGAAGGAGGTGAGGTAGGAAAATCCCCTGATCCCGGAGAGCAGCTCCAGATCGACGAGATAGATCAGTCTCCGTCCTGTGGCAGGCGCGATGAGATGATGAAGCTCGCCGCCGGGTATGATGAAGATATCCCCGGGTTCCAGCTCGTAGGTATCCTGCCCGGCGATCACGGTATATGTATTTTCCAGGGGGATGACCATCTCTATGGCTGGATGCCAGTGCATGGCATATTCGGCCGGTTCGTCATTCAGCCAGAACCGGACGGTGGAGCCGGGCAGGTAGGAAACCGACTCGGAGTTTCCGTTCAGGGTTCTGGAAAAGTTGTTTTTCTTCTGTTGATTCTTGTACTTATCCAACAGGTCATCGTCCAGATAGAGCAGGCTCATATCGTCCATATTCTGAAATCCTCCCGAAAATTAACCGCGGTTGTCAGGAATCCTGTTTTCCTGCACCGCGAATATGCAATCATTACCAATGTGCAATCATTACCAATGTGCAATCATTACCAATGTGCAATCATTACCAATACGCAATAATTGCTAATACGCAATAAGTGCGGATATCAAATTGCATAATGGAAAGAGCGAAATTAATACAATTAGAGACAAAATATCTATATAAAATGATATCACACCGGAAATGAAAAGGCAATATGGTGAATAAAACAACACGAAAAACCTAAAAGCCGCAATATAAGTACAATTATTAGCAATATGTGATAAGCAATAAGTGGGAACAATGTTATAATGAAATTACCACTGAGAAACGAAAATAAAATTGTGAGGAGGAATGATTCTGTGAAAAGCAACAAGCAAGAAGTAGCACCGCGGCGAAAAGTCAGTTTTTCTGTCTACATGAAGCGTTATTGGCAATTATACGCATTGCTTGTACTGCCGCTTCTGTATCTGCTGATCTTTAAGTATATACCGATGATATACATACAGATCGCTTTTAAGAAGTACAGTATCGTGGAAAGCGTCTGGAAACTGCCGCTGGCTGCAAACCATGGATTTGAGTATTTTATCAAGGCGTTCAAGAGTAAGGATTTCCTTTTGGCCCTGAGAAATACGGTGGGACTGAATCTGCTGGATCTGGTGATCGGCTTTCCGGCCCCCATCATCTTTGCTCTGGTTCTGAACGAGCTTTGTTTTAAACGGTTTAAGAAAGTGGTGCAGACCATCGCCTACATGCCCCATTTCCTTTCCTGGGTCATCATTTACGGGCTGGCATTACAGCTGTTTGCGCCTTCCACCGGTTTTGTCAATATGATCCTGAATAATCTGGGCATGTCATCGATTCCGTTCCTGGACGATTCCAGCCACTGGGTAGCTACCTACATCGGACTGGGCGTATGGCAGAATTTCGGATGGGGCTCCATCGTGTACCTTGCGGCCATCGCGGGAATCAGTCCTGAACTCTATGAAGCGGCTTCTGTGGACGGAGCCGGACGGTTTAAGAAAATGTGGCATATCACGCTGCCGGGAATCAAGCCGACGATAGTGGTGCTGCTGGTCATGAATCTGGGAAATATCCTGGGAAGCAACTTCGACCGCCCCTTCGCACTACAGAACAATCTGGTCATGGATGTGGCAAATGTTCTTTCCACATATGTGTATAAGGTAGGTATCAAAGGCCTGCAGTTCTCCCTGACTACTGCGGTAGGTCTGTTCCAGTCGGTGGTGGGTGTGTTCTTCCTGCTGACGGCCAACTGGATTTCCAGGAAACTGGGTGAACAGGGTATCTGGTAAAAGCGTGTAAAGATTTTCTAAGGAAGCGCTGATTAAATCATCGCTTCCTCAGAGCCTCCGGCGGATGCGCGTGGATTTGCAGCGGTTATGCTGCTTCGCAGCGCAAATCCGGCGCGGGAAACGCTTTAATCAGCGTTTCCCTAAGCGATCAAAAGACGCTCGCCAAGAAAATCTAAGTTACACGCTGAAGAATCGCAAGAACAGCGATTCTTCCCGCTGAATGTTTGTGCCGACCCAAAGAGGCGGGCGTTGCCCCCTCAAAAGAGGTGGGTGTTACCCACCCAAAGAGATAGGTGTTACCCACCCCTAATGGCGGCATGACGGGAAGATATAAAGTGGAAGGAGAAGGAATATGAAAGTCAAATCAAAATCCGCTAAAATAGGCGACTGGGTGTTTGTAATAATCTGTCTGCTGGTGAGCGTGGTCTGTCTGCTCCCCATGGTGAATCTGTTGGCAAGGTCGTTGAGTTCCACGGATGCGCTGATCAGACATGAAGTGTATCTCTGGCCTAAGGGGTGGAATCTGGAGGCATACGGCACGGTGCTTAAGGATGCAAAGTATATCAGGGCATTTTTCTGGACGGTATTTCTGACGGTGGTTTGTACCCTGGTCTCGCTGACCATGACGACGCTCTGTGCGTATCCGCTGATCTTCGGCGGCTTGAAGGGACGCTCGCTGATCAATGTTTTCATCACCATCACCATGTTCTTCAATGCAGGTACGATACCCAATTACCTGCTGATGAAGCCGCTGGGACTTTTGAACAATCCCCTGGTGCTGATTATCCCCAGCTGTATGAGCGTTTATAATATGATCATCATGAGAAGCTTTTTCTACGGGATTCCCGACAGCTTAAGGGAATCGGCGGAGATCGACGGGGCAAGCTTTTTCACGATCCTTGTGAAAATATATGTGCCTCTGTCCAAACCGGTGCTGGCAACGCTGGCCCTGTTCTACGCGGTAGGCCGCTGGAACGGATATTCGGATGCACTGATGTATATCAACAAGCCGAATCTCTACCCCTTGCAGCTGCTTCTGTATAATATACTGAACAATATTAATTCCGTGGAGGTGGCTACCCAGGAGGGTTTCTCCGCACCGGGACTGACCGAGTCCCTGAAAGCGGCCATCGTCATGTTCTCCACAGTGCCCATCCTCTGCATTTACCCCTGGCTGCAGAAGTACTTTATCCACGGAGTGACCCTTGGCGCTGTCAAAGGGTAGGCGCGCCGGAACTGTCCGGACGGAATGCGCAGGCATGATTCTGGGCAGTGACAGATCGGAATAACCGGGCTGCCGGTTGTGCAGCCCGTTGATTCAAATATTTTCACTTACTATTAAGGGAGGTAAAAGAATGAAGAAGAAAGTATTATCTATCTTACTTGCAGGTGCTATGGTAATGTCCATGGCGGCATGCGGCGGCGATTCCGGAAACGACCAGTCTTCCGCGGCATCCGGCAGTTCCACGGGCTCGAGCAGTTCCGCAGGATCTTCCGCAGCGGATGCGGGAAACGCTTCCGGCGAGCTGGTTGACGGTAAGTTTGCCGAGACCAGGACCATTACCGTAGAGGTATACAACCGTGAGAACGACGGCGGTTCCGATCCTACGAACAACATGTATACCGAGTATATCAAGAAGGGTATGCTGGAAGACCATAACGTACAGGTTGAATTTGTGTCCGTTCCCCGCTGGACAGAGGTTGAGCAGATCAACAACCTTCTGGCGGCAGGCGATGCTCCTGATATCTGTGTGACCTACGATTATCCTACGATTCAGACGTATGCCAATATGGGGGGGGTTCTTGACCTGGCTCCTTACCTGGAAGAGTATAAGTCCGAACTGCCCAATCTCTGGGACTGGCTGGGAGAGATGAACCTCTACTGGGACAAAGATCCCGAGACAGGCACCGTATGGGGTATCGAGGCGAAGCTGGCTACCAGCAACCGTATCAATACCTTCGTCCGCAAGGACTGGCTGGAGGCTCTGAATATGGATCCCCCCACCAACAAGCAGGAGTTTGAGGAAATGCTGATCGCATTCAGGGACAATGCGGATAAGCTGCTGGGAGACGACGCGGCTAACATGATTCCTTATTCCGTAAGCTTCGACGTGGGCTGGAGAGCAGCGACATTGATCGAGTCCTTTATCGATCCCGCAATCTCCGACAGAGAGTATTATGTTAACGGTTTTGATGACAGAAAGCTGACCCAGGAAGGCACCAAGGAAGCGATCAGACTGTTGAACAAATGGTACAACGAAGGTCTGCTCTGGGATGATTTCGCACTGTATAAGAGCGGCGACAGCACCGAGGACGACATGATGAAGGCGGGCTATATAGGCGCATTCACCCATAACTGGGACTATCCTTTCCGTAACGGTGAGGACAGCATCAACGCTTCCCTGCAGAGAATCGTCGGCGATAATGCCGCATATATAGCAGTTGACTGCTTTGAGGACAAGAACGGCAATTACACCAAGTTCGTTCCCGGCCCCATTGACCGTAAGATTTTCTTCCCCAGCACCAATGACGAGCCTCTGGCTTGTATGCTGTATCTCGACTGGATCAGCGATCCCGAGCATATCGAGTATCTGCAGATCGGTGACGAGGGTGTGACCCATAACGTACTGGCGGACGGCGCGGTGGAAACCGTTGCGGCAACCGGCGACGCGATCCAGAACTCCGGTATGAACATCGACTACACAATTACCTGTAACGGCCTGAAGCTGGCTGACGAGGAGAAGACCGCTATATCAAGGGCACACAACTATGCGGGCATTGACGCGGCAATCGTTCAGAGCGCTGACGAGATTGCACAGACAGATATGAAGGTCGGCAAGAATGTAAATGTGGGCGCAATCGCTGCAGAAGAAGGCATGGGCACTGTTCTCTCCGAGAAGAGAGATATCGTGTATGATAACGCGGTGAAAGCACCTGTGGCTGATTTCGACAAGGTATGGGATCAGGGAGTCCAGGACTATCTGGATGCAGGCGGCCAGGCTATCATGGATGAGCGTGCTGAAAAGTGGGTTGCTACCTACGGCGACGTGGATATGCTTCCATAATGGAATAGAACGGTACACGGAGGGTGCGGCACCATTGGTGTCGCGCCCTCATGTTATACTCACGACAGATGAAATCTACCGTGAGTATCGGGCCAACCGCAGCCGCAAAGCGGCATATTTCCTTATGTGGTTGTGCGCATCATGATATACTGGAGGTCAATCTTCTGACTGTCAGTATATCTCAGGAAAATTCAGGGAGGGTCACAATGGAAGAAGTGAGAGATTTGATGCCGAAAGCGCCAAAGGATCCGGAGAAAAAGAGAAAGAGCTTTTATATCATGCGGAACAAGCAGGTGGCAGGTTCCCCCCAGGCGGACGGCAGCGGTACGCAGGTCATTTTCCTGAATGATGAGCGGCTGGTGAGCTTTGCCAGGATTGCGGGAGGGATTTCCGACGAAGGGATCCTGGAACTGCTCCACACGGCGGAGGGGTTCCGCAGACTGGTGTATGCCCTGGGCGTATCCGTGGAGACGGAGGAGCCCGGTGAAATGATTACCTTCGTACTGCAGATGTATGGGAAGACAGACCCCTATGTCACCGGCACGCAGTATCAGGCGGCCCTGCAGGCGGACGGTATGGAGCGCATGGTAAAAATGTCCGATGTGGAATGGTCTGAGGACGACGATACGCCGGGGCAGATCCGTTTCGGGTTTACCCGGGCAAGTACTCTGGCAAAGGTGTCCGTGCGGCTGTATCTCCAGGAGGGTTTCGACGCGCCGGAGCCGGTGGAGGAAGAGGCGGTGGATTTCAGCCTTCCCGCCTACGGGAACATGCTGGAAAAGTCGCTGCTCAGTATGGGGCATTACGGCAGGCTTAAGCGCGTCCTCCAAAAGGCAAGGGCAGGGGAGGAGACCACTGTGGCTTTTATCGGCGGTTCCATCACCCTGGGCGCTGGCGCCATCCCCATCCACGAGCAGTGTTACGCGTGGAAGATGTTTCAGGACTTTTGTGAGCTGTGCGGCAGGGGGACAGAAGAAAACATACGTTATGTAAAGGCGGGAGTGGGAGGAACCTCCTCGGAGCTGGGCATGGTGCGCTACGACAGGGATGTGTGCGGAGAAGGAAAGGTGAACCCTGACCTGGTGGTGGTTGAATTTGCCGTAAATGACGAGGGGGACGAGACGGGGGGCGAGTGCTTTGAATGCCTGGTGAGAAAGATCCTGAAAAGCTCCGGGAAGCCCGCGGTCATCCTGCTGTTTTCCGTGTTTTCCGATGATAGGAATCTGCAGGACCGCCTGCGGAAGGTGGGTGAGGCGTACAGGCTGCCCATGGTGAGCCTGCAGGACTGTGTGGTGGAGCAGTTTTACCGCAGGCCGGAGACGGGCAGGGTTGTCAGCAAAAACCAGTACTTTTATGACGTGTACCATCCCTCCAATACCGGCCACAGGGTGATGGCGGATTGTCTGATGCACCTGATCCGGAAAGTGGACGGGGCGGAAGAATGCGGGCCTGAGGCTTTGCCGGAGGCTGTTTCCCCTGTGTACGGAGCGGAATTTACGGAGGTCAGGTTCTTTGACAGGAAAAGTGCGGAGGGCGTCGCTGAAATCGACTGCGGAGACTTTTCGGAGACTGATACGGATCTCCAGGCGGTGGAACGGGACAGGAACCTGTTCCGCACACCGGAGTTTCCCGATAACTGGATGCATGTGTCGGGAGAGAGACCTTTCCGCATGGATATCCGATGCAGTGCGCTGCTGATCGTGGAGAAGGATTCCGCTTCCCCCCGCGCAGGGCGGGCGGAGATCTTTGTGGACGGAGAGAAGGCGCGGGTAATCGATCCCAGGGAAGTGGGCTGGGTACACTGCAATGCCCTGATTCTCTTCCGGGGTAAGGAGCGGAAAAGGCATCATGTGGAGATTCGGATGGCGGAGGTTGATGCGGAAAAGCAGTTTACCATTCTGGGCTTCGGGTATGTGGATTATCCCCAGGCGGAAATGGGGACAGGTCCGGAAGCGTGATCAGTCAGTGGTTCGGGAGACTTTGAAGGAGGACGTGACATGGAATTATCATTGGTGAACAACAGCGGGATCGCGCCGCTTCTCATAGAGGAATGCGCCTACGAGGGAGTGCGCCGGATCGGCGGGGCGGTGGCGTCGGACCTGGAACTGGTCACGGGGCGCAGGCCCCGGGTGATTACGGAGAAGGAACTGGACCGGGAGGGCTGCGCCGCGGAGACGGAGGGCTTTGCCGGAAATCCGGGAGGCTGCGCCGCGGAGACGGTGATTTTCTGCGCGACACTGGGCAGGAGTTCCCTGCTGGACCGGTTTGCCCACCGCCTGTCCGGGATCAGGGGAAAACGTGAAGTGTATCAGATCTTTATGGAGCGGGATCCCTTTCCCGGAGTGAAGCAGGCGCTTGTGATCTGCGGCAGCGATAAGAGGGGCACGATCTATGGGATGTTTGCCCTGTCGGAGTATCTGGGCGTCACGCCGCTGGTATACTGGGGCGACTCCGCGCCGAGACGGCGGGAGCGGCCTGTGGTCAGAGAGGATATCTGTACAGTGTCAAAGGAGCCAAGCGTATCTTACAGGGGGTTCTTTATCAATGATGAGTGGCCCTGCTTTGGCACATGGGTTACGGAGCATTTCGGAGGCTTCAACGCGGAGGCATATCAGCATGTCTTCGAATTCCTTCTGCGCATGAAGGGAAATTATCTCTGGCCCGCCATGTGGACGGCTTCCTTCCCCCTGGACGGTCCCGGCGCTGCCAATGAGGAACTGGCGGATATTTACGGCGTGATCATGGGCTACTCCCATCATGAGCCCTGTCTGCGGGCCAGCGAGGAGTGGGATCTGGTCAGGGGAGAGGAAAGCCCTTACGGCAACGAATGGAATTTCTATACCAATGAAAAGGGTCTGCTGCGTTACTGGGAGGATGCCCTGAAAAGAAGCGGGAAATATGAGAATGTGATCACCATCGGCATGCGCGGGGAGAGGGATACATCCATGCTTGGGGACGATGCCACTGTGGCGGAGAATGTGGCGCTGCTGAAAAGAATCATTCAGAAGCAGAGACAGCTGATCCGCAGGCATGTCAATGAGGATCTGTCGAAGGTTCCCCAGATGCTGGCGCTGTACAAGGAGGTGGAAGCCTATTTTTACGGGGACGGAACCGTTCCCGGGCTGAAGGACTGGGAGGAACTGGAGGATGTGATCTGTATGCTCTGCGAGGATAACTTCGGACATATGAGGACGCTTCCCACAGAGGAGATCCGGAATCACAGGGGCGGCTTCGGAATGTACTATCATTTTGATTACCACGGCGGGCCCGTCTCCCATGAGTGGATTGACTCCACGCCCTTTTCAAAGACATGGGAGCAGATGTGCATGGCGAGATCGGAAGAGCGTCGTGTAGGGAAAGAGTGTT